>WQZL01000001.1 GCA_009780755.1 Promicromonosporaceae bacterium
AAAAACACCTTCGAAACACGAATAGAACCAGGATTCCCCTACTGGGCCGGCATCATCGGCACCGTCCTCATCGGCGCCAACTCCTCCGGACACCTAATATTCAAACCAAACAACCCCAACCACCCAAAAACCCACCACCACCACCCCCGACACTCCCGCAAATAAACAACCCTTCCTTTCGTCGTTCTGAAGCCATCTAGCGGTTGCTAACTGCTCAGCACGCGGGTCATGTCGGTGCGGTTGTCCACGCCCAGCTTGCGGAAGACGCGATGCAAATGGTTCTCGACTGTGCGAACCGAGATGAGCAGGCGGCGAGCGATGTCCTGGTTGGTCAGACCGACCGCAGCCAGGCGGGCGATCTCGTCTTCACGGGCGGTCAGCTCGGCGCCTTCCGCGGCCGAGCGCAGGCCCGCAGCGGCCTCCGCACCCCAAACTCCCAGGCGACGCTTGGCCTCCTCGTGTACCTCGGCCGCGCGCGTCGCGGCGCCCATCATCCGCAGGGCCGAAAGTCCGGCCGTGTATGCCTGCGTTGCCGTCCAGATGATGCCATCCCTAGCATGATCGTTCGCTACCTCGATCATTGCCTCCGGGTCGCCAGAACACAGCGCCTGCACAAACTCATTGAACCGGGCCACTATCGGCGCCGGAATCCGTTCGGCCACTATGGCCAGCCGCCGCCCGCGCGCCACCGTCGGCTCTTCAGCAACCGCCAACATGCCACAGAGGTACCCGCTGAGCAGATACCCGCTTGCCAGCAGCGAGTCAGCCTCGATCCACAGCCGATCAGCGGCCAGGGCACGCGCCTGTGTCCGGGGCAGGTCGGCGCCATCAAGCCGAGCAATGGCCTGCGTGGGGGAGCCTAGCGGTACCGGGCCAGGGCCGATACGCAGTGCGAGCGCCTGCCCGGCCAGGGCACGAGCCGTGCCGCCTCGCCCTTCCTCCACTGCCAGGTTCGCCGCCATCGAAAGCAACGCCACCAGGTGCGGACGGTGCAGGGCGGGCAGCACCGGGGCCGAAAGAACCGATCCCATAAGCGTACGCATATCCGTGACGCGCCCCCGCGTCACATACACCTGCGCCACCACGAAGGCGGCGCCAACAATGCCCTCCACATCGTTTTCCGCCCGCGCCTGCCCCAGCAGCGCCTGGGCCTCGGCCAACGCCTCATCCAAGCGACCCTCAAGCAGCAGCGCCCAGGCGTGCGCGTTCATTCTTGTACGGCCAAAGGGGGTGGACATCTCCCCGAGTTTTTCGATGCTCTCTAAGGCTTCGGCAGAGCGCCCCTGAGTCAACAACAGTTCAATGCGGACCGACTCAACTATCTCCCTAGTATCGTCTTGGGCAGCCACCAGCTCTGCCGGGGTGGGCAGAGCGGTCGGGTCCATAGCCTGATCCACTAGCAGCACGATGAACGTCTCGATGGCGTCGATCAGTGAAACCCACTCGTCCGCCTCCTCGCGAGTCTGTTCGAGTACCGCCCGTACCGCTCCAAGATCGCGCTCGATGGAGCCTAAGTACAGGGCGTACCAGTTGTCGTAGCTGACCAGATCGCGAGTGCCGCCCGTGCGTGGTGTGGCCTCGCGTATTGCCCGCATTGCCTCGGCATCGGTGCCGGTGACGATCATGGTGCGAATGAGGGCAGAGGCCGTGCGTGGCGTCGGCGACTGTTCCCATTCGGAGCGCCTCACCAGCAGTTCACGATGCCAATGCTCGGCCAGCAGTCGGTTGACGATGATGCCTGCCTCTCCGCCGGAATCCAACCGCCTGCGGTTTGTGGCCAACAGGTCAGATGAACCCGGTGGCCGCCAGGGGGAGGGGGTGGCACCAGCACCGGCGCGGGCGAGGCAGCCCGCCTCGCCGCCGAGTGCCGCGGTGACGGCCTCATCCACCTTCAGGTGCCGGGCGCCAATCAGCTTCTGCCGGAAGTATTCGACGATGGCCAAAGGGAACACCGACACCAGAACCTCATCATCCCTGGGCACGAACCGCAGCAGCTGGTAGCCGTCGAGAATCTCCAACACGTCCCACGGCACGAGGCGGCGGGCAGTGGCTACCTCGACGGTGCCGGCTAACGCCAGCGCGTGCAGACCGTTGATGGCCTTGGCGGGCAGGCGGCAGAGCAACGGTTCGACCACCCGTTCCATCTCCGGGTTCCACAGCTCGGAGCCGATAGTCCACACGCCGTTGAACTGCCTAAGGGAGCCGTGTAGGCGCGCCCCCTCGATCAGTGCGAGTGCCAAGGAGGGCAGGCCGCCGGAGGCGGCGAAGACGCGTCCCACCGCGGATGAATCGATCGACCCGCCAAGCGACTCGACCAGCAACGTCTGCATGTCCACGTAGTCCAGCTGCGGTACGTGCAAGGTGACCCCTGGTAGCACTGTTGCGCTAACTCGCGTCGGAGAGCGCAGCGTGCGCGGTACGGGCCTTGACGTGGTTAGCAGCGGGAACGGCTGTAGGGAGTGGGCGGCGGCAATCGCTCCGGCAGAAATCTCGTCAAGGTCGTCGGCATCGTCGATCACCAGTAACGTTGACCCGCCACGGACGGCGGCCAAGATACCTTGCACGGCGGCAGAGATGGCCGTGGTTGGCCCCTGCGGCGTACCCTGCCGCAGCATCAGCCCGGCGATGGCCAAGGCTTCGAGGGGTCTATCCTTCAAGGCGGCGACACCGACGGCCTGAACTACCTGCCAACCTGCGTCTTCAATCTCGGCGGAGATGGCACGTGCTAGCAACGTGCGCCCAGTGCCGGGCGTTCCCAGGAGGTCGACGGAGGTACCAGAAATCAGGTGTTTTACAGCATCATCGCGCACGTTGACGTGCAAGGCGAGCGGTGTCATAGAACTCATTGTTACCCAAGATGGACACATTTGCTCGGCGCATGACCGGGCCGGGGCAAGCGTTAGGCGACATCCTCCCAACATCTGCCCCGAAAACCGCCTATGGTGTGTATTGAGGAAGGGATGAACATGGAAGCCACCCGTAGTGCAGGGTTACGTCGAACCGTTCGGCGCGACCTGTTGATCGGCCTCCTGTTCGCCGTCTTGTTGTGCCTGTCGATCTTCCAGGTTGGTTGAAAGGGAATGGTTGATGCGCCCCGTTCTTGAGCGACGACGCACTGCTCGCTTTGGCGCGCACGTGGTCTCCCTGGTTCAGACCGGCCCCCTGCATCGTCGGGTGCCCGGAGACAATTTTGGGCACCCCTGGCGCTGCGTGCGACTGATGGTGGTGCTGGACGGCGAGATGACCATCAAGACGGCTGGCACCATTGAGGTGCTTGGACCGCGCGCGGCGGCGATGGCCGTTGGCTGGCGACCCATCGAATTCGCTTCGCCGGGGGCCACCATAATCGAGGTTGATGTGGCCGTGGGGCGCACCCCGATGCGCGGCACGTTCGATGAGACCCCGCTGACCGTATGGGGTTCCGACACGGTGCTTCCGGCGGCAATGGCCTCGGCCTTGCGGGAGTTGCTGGTGCGCCCCGGCATCCCAGAAACGCGTGAGGAAGCCGTGCGCGTGGTGGAGTTCTTGGTGAGTTCGGTAATCACCTCACGCTCCGAGACTCGTTCGACGGCGCTGCTAGAGCAGGTTGAGCGCTCGCGGGTGATCCAGCACATCACTACCAACCACTGCAACCGAGACCTGACCCCGGCCACCATCGCGGAACACTTTGGGGTCTCCACGCGGACGCTGCACCGACTGTTTGAGGATGAGGGTCGCACGGTATGCGGCTGGATCGCCCACGAACGGCTGCGGTCGGCCCTGTCTCGCCTGCGGGATCCGCAGTATCAGACGATGACCCTCGAAGAGATCGCGAACAGCTGCGGGTACGGGAGCGCGCTCGCGCTGCGTCGAGCCATACAGGCCGCCACTGGTTCTACCCCCTCTGAGTTGCGGGGCAAGGCAGCGACGGCCAGCTGAGTCGCTTGGCAGGCCGAGTTTCCGCCATCCCGACGCTATCCACAGGCGATTTCCACAGCGATGTGTGGACACGCCGGAAGGGAAATCGGGGTAGGTCCACCACCTGCGGGAAAGCGTTTTCGGGCAGTTTTCGCGAAACGTTTCGAGGCTCTTCGTTGGGCGTGTCGAGCAATTTCCGCCGACGATTTGCGGATAACAATCCGATAACAACCGCCCGATCTTGGTTGGCGGATGATTACGAGCGGGCCGGAATGCGAGCTGTTGACCTGGGACGACGCTCGGCTGGCTTGAGGACTGGCTCTGTTTACCGGCGATGGTGCCTGCCGAGCGCTGCGGAGCTAGTTGTCACGATTAGCAAACCGCGCCGCCGGGGCACAGCCAAGAGATAGCATCGCCCAGGTGGCCGAGATCACATCTGCGACGGGCCATCGTTCACATCGCGCCCACAAGAGTTATACACAGGGCTGTTGAGCCGTTGGGGATTCTGCCCGAATGGTTGTGGATAACCGGGCGGAACACCCCTGAGGGGGAAATTAGCCCTCGCTCAGTTTGCTTTTGCGGTGCCGGGCGACTAGAAAACATGCTGGTTTCGGTTCGCGAAGCTCCGTCGCAGCGGGCGGTTAGTTTCAGCGACCGAGGCCACGGTCAACCGGAAAACGCCGGACCTATTCCTTCGCGAAAGCGTGGGACTGCGGGTGACGACGCAGCAGGTTCGGGCGCGGCCCGTGCGACCACCCGCGTCCTTTGGCTCTGGTTTCTGCTGCGTCGGCCTCGCTGATAGTGGCCGCAGTTTTACCCAGCGAGCCAAAGCGGTCCGTGACCGTCAATCCACGGCACCCGATCATGGGGAAGCGTCCGGTGGCCCTACAGGCACCCGAACGTTATGGGTGCGCGGCAGACCGTAGCCCCCGGATGACCTCCGGGGGCTACGGTCTTTTCACATACTTGCGCTGCGGGTTGGGGTGGATGCTTGCGGTCTGATCTTGGCCCAGACAATCTTGCCGGAACCGGCGGGGCGCCAACCCCAATCGGCTAGCCGCTCAACGATCTGCATACCGAAGCCACCAACCTTGTTCGGGTGTCCATCCGTGGTGATCGGCGGGGCCGGGTTGGCATCCTCTACCTCGATGCGCAGGCCGTCATCGGTGTCGAATAGCCGCAGCTCAACGGAACCCCAGCCGTGCAACACACCGTTTGCCACCAGTTCAGAGACCACCAGCTCGGCCGAAGCCGACTCTGCCAGTCCCCACGCCTTGCAGGAGCGGATCACGGCCTGCCGCGCCCGACCAATTGACGCAGGCTCGCTAGGCAGCGCCCACCGGCGCGAGCGCGGACTGAGCGGGGGGTCCTCATCGTCCTCTTCGGGATTGGGTACGCGCACCACGACGATGGCCACGTCATCCTCAGGTATGTCCACCATGCGGGAAAGAAGCTCTTCGCCGATCCCGGCCGAATCACGGACCGCGATATTCCCGGCAATCCTCAACAGCTGGTCAAAGCCGTCCTTCATGGGACGGTTACGCCGTTCGACGAGGCCATCGGTGTAAAAGACGAGTACATCGCCGGGACGCAGGGTATCGCTGGCCGTGGGACGCTCCGCGAGGCTAAAGCCCACCAGCGCGCCGCCGCCGCCATCTAGGGAGTGCACCACGCCATCTCGCAGCAGCAGGGGCGGCAGATGCCCGGCACGGGTGTATTCCAGCCGCCAGGGGTCATCGTCTCCGGTGCGCTGCACAGAGGCGAAAACCAAGGAGGCCGAACGCGGAATCCGCATACCCTTGACCAGATGATCCACGCGATCCAGCATCGCGCCCGGAGTGGTCTGTGCCACCGCGCAGGAGCGCACCACCGACCTGATCTGGCCCATAGAGGCCGCCGCCTCCACATCATGGCCAACCACGTCGCCAATCACAATGCCTACGGCGCCCCCGTCAATGTCGAGTACGTCATACCAGTCGCCGCCCACCTGCGAATGCATGGAACTCGGTGCGTAGTACGTCCACACATCGAGACCCACCACATCGGCCTGTTCGGGCAGCATGGCCCGCTGTAACGCCTCGGCTAGCTTGTATTCGCGGGCATACAGGCGGGCGTTGTCGATGGCCGTGCCGGTGCGGCGAGCGACCATCTCGATGACGGTGCGCGCATCGTCGTTATCGCCCTCAGCTTCGGCGGTGATTAGCAATCCCATAACCTGGCGTCGCCCGGCCACCGCGTGAACTTGCACCGCTTCCGGGGTGGAACCTAGGTCAGCCTTCATCCGTCGAAGCAGGTCGTGGCAGAGCCATCCTGAGGCGGAAAAGGCCGGATACTCGACGTTCAGCCGCAGCAGCACGGGACCGTCTACGATGCCGTCCAACAGGTCCTGTACCGCATCGACAACCTCGGCGTCCCGCGCTTGGGGGTTGGTAGGTGAGGCCGCAGTGGCATCGCCTTTGCCTGGTCGGCGCGGAGCAATCCCCTCAATGTCTCGCATGTACCGGGTGTGTCGCCCCGCTCGGCCGTCGGACATGGCGGTGACAGCTATGCCTTCGGCGAATAACAGGCCGTCGTCGTTGATGTAGAACGCCGCCCAGGGCACCAGAGCCTGCAACAGCTCGGCCACGTCTCGCAAAGCTCGTGGATGCTCCAGATCGCTGAGCAGATCGGTAGCCTCGGCGATCAGGCTCAGATCGGTACGCTGCCGCCGCTCGAGGGCCAATGACCGCCGTTGATCCGATTGCTCCTTGACGTAGTGAGAAACATCGACCGCCTGCCCCAAGATGTGGGTAACCCGCCCCACGCTGTCGTGGCGCGGCGTCAGGGTCACGTCCGCCCAGAACATCTTGCCGGCGACATTTTTGCAGCGCAAGGAGAAGGTGCCCCCCTTACCGGAGGTGAGCGCGGGTTCTAGCGCCAGCGCCGCTGCCGGGTCGGCGAGTACCCGTACCACCGGGCCGAGCGCGGCAATTTCGGCCGAATCGCCCAAGGGTTTGGCGCCGGGCGACAGGCCGGTGTGTCGCTCAAAGGCATGGTTGGTCCACAGCAGCGGCAACCCCTCGGCGGGGGAGCCAACCAGAAACATGCCGATGGTGGTGACATCCGCCAGCTCGGCTACCAGATCCCACACGGAAAATCCGTCGGGCAGCACCTGTCCGGCGGCAGATCCTTTTACCATTGCCACTCCGTTCGGGGATCGAATCGAGCCAGGTCTGTTGCGACTGACCCACTAACCGTAGTGTGATACTCGTAATTTGTGTGGTAGGCCGGAAAAAGCCCGCTACGCTGGTTCTGCAAGAGCATCGAGGAGGAATCGTGTCCGATCAAGTGCATGACGCCGTGGCGACGCCAGATGTTGGCGAACCGGCAACCGTTCATCTGATCGTCGGATCGTCGCGGGCACGCATCGTGCTCTCCGGCGAGATTGACGCAGATATTGGCCCCGAGTTGACGGAGGCCACCGACGAAGCAGATGCCACCGGGCTGCCCGTGGAGGTGGACGCGCATCACGTCACATTCATGGACTCCTCCGGAGTGGCGTTCCTTGCCCGAATGGCCACCCGGATGCCGGGCCGCGTCTCGATCCTGCGCGCCCCACCCACCGTGAAGTTCCTGCTGGAAGTCACCCGCATTGGCGACCTGCTAGAGATCGTGGATGAATCCCGCGACTTCGACTAACCCTCACCCCCGTAACATCGGGCACAATAGGCAGATGAGCGGCTTGCCTATCCCCAATATTCCCCTGAACAACGGCGTGGAGATTCCGCAGCTCGGGTTCGGCACCTACAAGGTGCCTAAGGACGAGGCCACCACCCTGGTGGCCAGGGCGCTCGAAATCGGCTACCGGCAGGTGGACACCGCGCAGATGTACCGCAACGAGCGCGCGGTGGGGCAGGGCATCGCGGCCTCGGGCGTGCCGCGCGCCGAGGTATTCCTCACCACCAAGCTAAACAACGCCTTTCATCGACATGGCGACGCGCTCGCGGCCTTCGACCGGTCGTTGACCGAGTTGGGCACCGATTACGTGGACCTGTTCTTGATCCACTGGCCGCTGCCCGCTATCGACCTGTACCCCGAGGCGTGGGGCGCGTTGGAAGAGATCTACGCCTCGGGGCGGGCGCGGGCCATCGGCGTCTCGAACTTCCAACCGAACCACCTGGCCCGCATCATCGAAACCGGCACGGTGATTCCGGCCGTAAACCAGATCGAGGTGCACCCCTACATGACGCAGGCCGACGTGCGCGTCGTCAATGCGGCTCACGGCATCGTCACGCAGGCTTGGTCGCCGCTAGGGCGGGCGGCCGTACTCGACGATGCAGTGATTTGCGGCATCGCCGCGCGCTACGGGGTGACGCCCGCCCAGGCGGTGCTGAGATGGCATATCCAGCGTGGCGATGTAATTATCCCGAAATCGTCGTCACCGGCGCGGCTGGCGCAAAACGCCGACCTCTTCGGTTTTGAGCTAACCGATGATGACATGGCAGCCATCACCGTGTTGAACCAGAACCGCCGCCGCGGCTCCCACCCCGACGACGAAAACCGCCTCGACCGTTAGCCCCATCGGCTATCTGCGACCCCGGCCAGAGCAACCACCTAGACTTGCGGGTCGTGAGTACCCCTACCTCCGTTCGACCGCTGCGTGTCGCCATCGTCGGCGCCGGTCCCGCCGGTATCTACGCCGCCGATATTCTCGCTAAAACCGACCTGGACGTCTCTATCGACCTGATCGAACGCCTTCCGGCACCCTTCGGCCTGGTGCGCTACGGTGTCGCCCCCGACCACCCGCGCATCAAGGCGATCATCCTGGCGTTGCACAAGGTGCTGGAGAAGGGCGAAGTGCGGCTGCTAGCCGATGTAGATTTCGGTCGCGACCTCGACCTATCCGATCTGCGGCGCCTGTACGACGCGGTGATCTTCGCGACGGGATCGATTAAGGATGCACCGCTCGACATCCCCGGCGTGGACCTGCCCGGCTGTTACGGCGCGGCTGATTTCGTCTCCTGGTACGACGGTCACCCCGATGTGCCGCGCACCTGGCCGCTGACAGCCAAGCAGGTGGCGGTGTTCGGTGTCGGCAATGTGGCCCTGGATGTGGCCCGCGTACTCTCGCGACACGCCGATGACATGCTCCACACCGACATCCCGGACAACGTCTACCAGGGGCTGAAAGTCAACCCGGTCACGGATGTGCATATCTTTGGGCGACGCGGCCCGGCGCAGGTGAAATTCTCACCGCTGGAGCTGCGCGAACTAGGCCAGGTGCCAGGTGTGGACGTGGTGGTCTACCCCGAGGATTACGAGTTTGATGAGGGATCGATGGCTGCCATCGAGGCGTCAAACCAGACCAAGCAGGTGGTCAAGACGCTCACCGACTGGGCGTTGATCGACCCGGCTACGCAAACCGCCTCGCGGCGCATCCACCTGCACCTGTTGCACTCGCCGGTCGAGGTGGTGGCGGGTGACGACGGTCGGGTGATGGCCGTTCGCACCGAGCGCACCGCCTTGCAGGGTGACGGCTCGGTGGCCGGCACGGGGGAGTTCCACGAGTGGCCGGTGCAGGCGGTCTATCGGGCGGTCGGGTACTTCGGATCGGCCCTACCCGGTGTGCCGTTCGATGAGCGGGCCGGGGTGATCCCCAACCGTGAGGGTCGCGTGCTGGATGCTTCGGGGCAGCATATTCCGGGCCTGTACACGACGGGATGGATCAAGCGCGGCCCGGTTGGCCTGATCGGTCACACCAAGTCGGATGCCGCCGAAACCATCCGCCACCTAGTTGAAGACGTAACAGGCGTGGCCACCGACATCTCGGCGGGTGCCGCGGGCAGCGCCGTGGCTGGGAATCGCGACGGCGGCCGAACCGCTACCGCCCCGGACCCGTCAGCCGTCACCGACCTGCTCACCAAGCGCGGGGTGACCTACCTCCAGTGGCCCGACTTCGAGCGCCTAGAGGCCCACGAGATCGCTCTCGGCGAGGCTGTAGGCCGCGAACGCATCAAGGTGGTCTCTCGCGAAGAGATGCTAACCATCGCCAACCCCCACCCCTGACCTCCACCCCCAACCTCCCCGCTCCCCGCTGCCCCTATCACCGTCGAACCGGCCAATCTGGCCCCGAACTCCCGTCGAACCGGCTGATCTGGTTCTCAACAGGGCTGTTCGCAACCAGATCAGCCGGTTCGGCGGAGGCTTGTCGGCCGGTTCGGTGCGGGAGTGATGTGTTTGTAGATCGCAATGCCTCGGTGACCGTGCGGGCTATTAAGCCGCGCTGTTGCAGGTCGCGAGCGGTGAAGCGCAGTACGGCCAGGGAACCACCGACGATCAAGGCATTTTGCCGGGCGCGGTCGGCATAGGCTGGTTCTAGTCCAGAGTGGTATTCACGCCCATCAATCTCGGCTGCTAGCACGAGACCGTTAGGAAGACGCCAGGCCAGGTCAAGGCGTCGACGGATTCCGTTCGCGTCAACTTGCTCCAGCTGAAGTTCATCGGGAGGAATTCCAAAGTCTTTGCATTCAAGCCGGGCCGCAGTCTCCAACGGCGACTCGGATCGCCCATCGGCCTCCTGCCACCAACTATGAGTTTTGGCAACGCCACGTCTGCCGCGAGCGTGCCAATGCGCAGCATCTAGCTCGTCTGGGGTGAGGAGATGCTTGTTTAGCGCCGAATCCAGGCAGGACACAGCAACCACCCTAGAGAGTTCGGGAACGGATTGTGCCAGCGCCCACGGCACGGATGCACATCGCCACCCATCAATGACCACCACGTCCATGCCATCATCGAACATACGCGCATCAATCAGGTCGCGTGCGCGGTGGTGTGATGCATTTGGGTGAGTGATTTGTGGGGCCAAGCCAAGCGGCACACCGGCGATGCCATGAAGCGCCAGCGCGCTGGCCCCAACAGCAATCGCATTAGGCCCATACGAGAGGAGTCCGAGAATCACAGCGCGTAACCGCCGTGCGTCTGGATGGTGCTGAGGCAGTGGGGTTTGATCCGTGTCGATCACATGGCAGGCAACCCTGGACCAACAGCCTCGTTGTATCAGTGTTCGTATTCTGCTGCGGGAAACTCCGGCATCACTGCACTGCTGGTCGGTGATGAGTCCATATTGCAGGCGAGCCTGTTGGAGCAGAGGGTCTGGGATCGGGCGTAACTGGCGCATATCCCCAGTTGAAAGTACGTCAAAACAAGATGCAACTCACCAAGCCCCGAACTGTGGATAACTCGCGCTTTGGCCTCCCTGTGGATACTCAATTCCATTGTGCTTGCGGCGAACCGGCTGATTTGGCTGCGAGCGGTTCTCTAGGAAACCAGATGAGCCGGTTCGGCAGAGGCTTGTGGCCAGATGAGCCGGTTCGACGTTCGGGGAGGGAGGAGGAAGGGGTGGTGGTGGTGGGTGGGGGCTAGCGGTAGTTGGTGAACTGGATGGCGAATTTTAGTTCGGCGGTTCTGAGCAGCGCGATGACGGCCTGTAGATCGTCGCGAGATTTTGAGGAGACGTGCACCTCATCGCCGGTGATCTGGGTCTTGACCGATTTGAGACCCTCATCGCGAATCAACTTAGTCACCTTCTTGGCGTTCTCACTGCTCAGACCCTCCTTCAACGAGGCGACCAGGCGGTACTCCTTGCCGGAAACCTTCGGCTCCCGGTCGCCCACCTCAAGTGCCTTGAGCGAGACGCCGCGACGGATCAGCTTGGTCTCGAACACGTCGAGGATTGCAAGCACGCGATCAGCGGAGTTGGCAACCATCAAGACGGTCTCGCCACTCCAGGCGATGGATGCGCCGACATTCTTGAAGTCGTAACGCTGCGCGATCTCCTTGCCGGCTTGATTCAGGGCGTTGTCCACCTCCTGGCGGTCAACCTTGGAAACTACGTCAAACGAGGCATCGGCCACGAGGGACTCCTTATTGGGTTTGGGCGCGCTGGGCGCCGGGAAGGATGTTCGACGCTAACAGTAGCGCCCGATTGCTCTCAGCGGCATCGGGCGCTAGGGTAGTCCCCGCTCCGGTTACGGGGCGGACAACTAAATACGGCAGATTACCCAAGCGGCCAACGGGGGCTGACTGTAAATCAGCTGGCTTCGCCTTCGGGGGTTCGAATCCCTCATCTGCCACTCGACGGACGGCTCAACCTCCACGGTTGGGCTGGACGTTTGCGGACCTCGCGCCGATTTCACCCCCAGGTGGATGAGGTGTAGAGTTCTTCCGCTGCCCCGATAGCTCAGTCGGTAGAGTATCTCCATGGTAAGGAGAGGGTCACGGGTTCAAATCCCGTTCGGGGCTCTGTGGGCATTGACGCGGTCTCGCGTCAGGCCACACGAGGCGGGGTAGCTCAGCTGGTTAGAGCGCACGACTCATAATCGTGAGGTCGCGGGTTCGAGTCCCGCCCTCGCTACCGCCTCACGACAAGCCCCCACCCGCCAGGGCGGGGGCTTGTGTCATGTTGGGGCCTATAGCCCGAGAGACGAGGGTGGGGAGTTCTAGGAGAGAGTCGATCACTGGGGTGCGGGTTTCGGCGAGTTCGGGGCGAGTGGCGTGGAGGTAGCCGTAGGGGCCACGACGGATCAAGACGGGTCGCATTCCGGCGGCCAGCGCCGGGAGTACATCGTTGTCTAGGCGGTCGCCAACGTAGGCGATCTCTGCCGGGGCGACGCCCGCCAGGGCGGCTACGGCTGCGAAGAAGCCAGGGTCTGGCTTTTCGAAGCCGAGTTCTGCCGAGTTCTGCATCGCATCGACGGGTAGGTTCATCGCTTGCAGCCGGGCTAGCGCGGCAGCGGGTTGATTGCCGGCGATCACGATGCGGTAGCCCGCAACCCGAAGCGCGGTCAGGGCAGGAAAGACATCTGGGTACAGATCCTCTGCATCGAAGGAGCCGCGCAAGCCATCTGGGTCGTCCCGCTCCCAGGCGGCCTCCTCGGCGCGGACATCCAGGCCCGGTACGGCCAGCTGTAGCGCAGCCTCAACGTTTAGCCCGCGCTGCGCGCAGGCACCAATCAGTCCGAGCAACGTGTGCGGGGTCACTCTTAATCGCCCTGCCCAGCGCAGCCACAGCCGTGACTCGTCAATCAAGGTCTCTCCCACGTCGAACACCACGCACTTAACCTGACTCGAACCCATGACACAACCCTACCGAGAGACGAACAACCGGTTTCAGCAAACCCGGAAAACTCGGGTGAATATTATGCGAAAAACACGTAAACGATTCAGCGCCACCGTAGGCGTCGAAGTGCGCCACGCAGTTTGCTGGTTTCGATCCTTATTGAACGGCGCCTCATTACTCACTCACGGGTGTAACCTGCGCAAATGCCTTTTCGGCCTGCTTGAGTCGGGGAGTTGCCAAACGCTCAATGGCGTCTGTAGTCTCACGACTCGGCGTCAGATGTACCCGATTCAGCGCTCAAGGAGAGCCGTTTTGACTCAGCAAGGCCCGTGGAACCACGCAGGAGTGGCGTGTGGTCGCCGCGCTCGCGTGCGCTCTTCTCGCTGGTACCGGCACCCCGTTGCCGTTATCGCGGCCATGGTCCTGCTGGTTGGCCCCACCGTCGGCCTACACGTCGCACAGGCATCAGAGCCGGTGGTACCCATCACTATCGACTCCGCCGCCTGGGATAACACCGGCCCCACTGTCGCAAACATTGCCGACGGTAACTGCGTCAGCAATGCCAGTGGTGCCGCAAACGGCATGTGTACGCTGCGCGCCGCCGTGACCGTTGCCAACGCGGTACCGACCGACATGGGGCGCGTACTCATCACGGTTGACCCGAGCATCGGCACCACCGGTCCCCAGGTGATGACCGACTGGCCGGGCACGGCCACCGCTCGTAACGCGATGCGGATGAACACCTCAGCCGAGAACTTCTTCGAGTCGAGTGGTGCGCTGTTCCGGATCACCCGACCGAACGTCACCATCGATCTGGATAACCGGCTCATCCCGGATGGTTCCGTGGGTGACACCGGAGAACACGACCTATTTCGCATCTTGGCCGACAACATCGAAATGTTGAACATTGAAGGCCCGCTCTCGTCCGGGACCTCGTTCGCAATCGGCCCGAACGTGCGCAACATCCTGATCGATGGCACCGCCAATGGCTCCCGCTCGACGGCCCGCACCGTCAACTGGGGTCCGGAGCGATTCGTGCTGATTCGTGAGGGTGCCCAGAACGTAACCGTTCGGGGCTACGACCTCTCCGGCTTCTACGACCTACAGACGTCCACCGGCCTGTTCATGTTCCAGGCCGCCATCGGCACCCTGACCAACCCGATTCCGGTTCGTGATGTCCTGATTTACGACATCAATGTGGTCAACCCGATAGGCACAGGTGCCTGCTCGGGCACTAATGGCTCGGGCTGTCGCGCTCGTCTAACCAACTTTGTCGGCACCTCCTCTATCAATGCCGACCGGCTACGGATTGAGAACCTGACCTTCCGCAACATCTTCGTGCAGGGCATGAACAACGACTCGACCACCGCCGCCGGTTCAAACATTGGCCGCCTGTCACAGATTCTCGACTTCACCAACGGCTGGAACGGCACCGCCGCGACCAGCAACTCGCCCACCATCGTGAACCTGACCGTAGAGGAGTCGGTTTTCGCGAATAACGAGGGACAGCCCCAGCTGCACCGCGCCGTGATCGCACTGCCGCCCGGCGGTCGCCTACGGGGCACCACGATCATCCGCAACAACCTGTTCTCCACCACCGCCTCCGGGCGCGCCGCCATCAACATCCCCTCGGCCCCGACGGGCAACCAGGGGGCAAACTCGGTAGTTGTTTCGCAGATATTCATCTACGACAACCACTTCGACGGCTTCGACCATGCCGGCGGCGTCGTCCACGGCTGGCGCACGGGCACCGTCACGATGGAGCGCAACACGTTTTCTCGCGGCGGCGGCGCGGACACCACGCAGGGCGAGGAGAGCATCAGCGGCACCGGCGGCGGAGGGATGATCCGCAACCGCGACAACACCGCCAACCGCAATCTGCTCACCTGGTTCCCCACCGGCACCGCCGCAGTGGTGGACGGCACCCCAGCGGCAGACGCACTGAAGCTAGAACTCAACAACCGGTTCATCGACGAGAACGCGCCCACCTGCGCCGTGATGCTAACCGCGCAGGCACCCACCGCAGCCGCGACGGGCCAGAGCCTGCCCGGCACCCCGGTCACGCTCGACGTGTTCTGGACGGAGAACAACCGCGCCGAACTGCACATCGGTCGGGTGAGGGATGTGACCGAAGCGAGCGCGCAAATCCTGATCGATCTGCCCGTGGGCACCATCGATCTGCCCAGCACGAATCTGCCCCCGTGGAGCGACCCCATCGCGAACACCACGGCCGTGATCTCCAACCCGGTGACGGGCGCGGTAAACGGTTCGCTACGCATTCAGACCCAGGTGGAGGGCGCCGCCCAGCTGCAAAGCTCGCAGCTTAGCCGCACCGTGCCGCTGGTAGGCAACTGTATTCCGGTTCTGACCATCAACCAGGCTGCCAGTCAAGTAGACCCCACGCTGGTTCGCTTCCTGGACTTCACCGTGACCTCCACGGTGCCGCTGCGCGACCTGCCCGCCAGCGCCATCGTGCTTGATGCTCAGCCCACAACAAGCACCATCGAGGCCGCCTCGATTAACCCGCGCGTGGTCGAGATCATCGGACATCCAGATGCGGGCGGCAGCTACGGCCGACTATTCACCGTGCGCGTGGCCGTAGATGACTCGTCCCGGGTGACGGCGACGATTCCGACGGGCGTCGTGCAGTCGGTTGGCGGCCTGCCCAGCCTGGTCCCGGCGTCATTTACCGACAATGAGATCACGTTCATCAACCCGATCACGCTCTCCCCTAACCGCTTCTCGGTAGTCACCGGGCAAGTGGTCCCCGGAAGCAACCCAGAAAAGAAGGCGGAGACCCCCTACCACCTGGCCATCCGCTCGACGGCGCCAAAACCCACGGCCGACCTGCATTTTGCCGTCACGGTCACCCAGCCCGGCAACTCGCCAGCATTGCTTCTTTCGGACGCCGCGCCGATCATTCCGGGCGGCACAATGATCTCGAATCCGGTGTGGGTGCGGGCCGAGGCGGGCTTCGTGGCCGCTGCCACCGAGGCCAGGATTAACCACGCGGTTACCTCTCTCGATCCGAACTATGACGGCTTGATGGTGGGTTCGGTGCGGGTGAACCTGTTCTTCGCCAGCCCATACATCCAGATTCACCGCACCGCATACATCAACGTTCCCGAGGCGATCATGGGTACCCCCGGCAACATGGCCGACCCGGCCGCCGTGATCGCAAATGGTCTGGCCGTGCCGAGCGGTTCGCGACTGCTGGTCGGGCAGCCAATCTGCTTCGTGTGGACGGTCACCAATACCTCCCGCGACGACTGGGCCACAGATCTGACCAACGTAGAGGTCTGGGATACCGATACCCGCCTGGGCGTAGGCGGCTACATCGGCACCATTGACGTACTGGGCATCGACGAAGACGCGCAGTTTAGGCAGTGCACCACCCTAAACGCTATCGATTCCCGTCCTGGAGGTGGCTCGTGAAAAAGCGAGGTAGTTTAGCCGCGCTCACCACCGTCGTCACGGTGGCTGTAGGCGTCGGCCTAGCCGGTTTCGCCTGGGCGCTATGGAAAGATTCCGACAGCTTCACCGGCGGCGAAATTACCACCGGAGACATGCGCCTCGATCTGGTGGGCACACCCGTCTGGGAGCGCATCGTTGACGATGAGGCCACCGCTTTTATTGGCGTGGCGATGCCCGGTGAGCAGGTGCGCGTCACCACCACCGTTCGTTCCTATCTGCGTGGAGACAATTTGGCCGGTGGGTTTGATGCCAGCTTCGAGCGGGAGATCGGCGATGCTGTTGCCGCTGAAATCAATATTCACGTCGAAAATGCCTCGGGGGTGATTGTGGCTGGACCAGCCCCGCTCGGTGGCGTGCTGGCCGTGCCCGGATTAGTCGGCTCTAACGATGGCATAACCGCCGAGTGGCGAATTGTGGTGCATGTTGTAGTCGAATCTGAAATCAACTGGGTGCCCAACCTTGAACCACCCTTTGATGACCACGAGCACTGGCCGGGCGGAAATCTACATCTGACTCTTTCCCAAGTACGTTCCGGCCCTGGATTTAGTTAGGAGGTGAGTATGCCGAGCATCGTTCGTTCGGGCGTCATTGGCGCCATCGCATTTGCCGTGACCCTAGGCGGTATGGCCGCCGCACAGGCCCTTTGGCAGCATGGTCAAACCACCGTGGTGGCGCCGCTGCCCATCGGTAACGTGGCTTTCGGCGTCTCCACCGGTGTGCTGACAGATTCTGCGGAGACCACTACCTACGAACGCACCACTACCGTGGCCTCGGCCGAGGACATCACACGGGGCGTGCCGCTGTATGTGCGCGTGCCTGGAGAGGTAATTGCGCAGGTCATGAACCAGCGCCCGCCGGTGTTTCCCGACGAGACCACGGATGAGTTGGTCGAGTGGGTCACCTGGCGCTTCGCCGTCTATGGCCGGGCCGATGGCTTCTATGGCATGAACTATGACGTCGAACCCGTGAGCCAAGTGCTGCGCGGCACGGACGAGACCGTGCGCTCGCTGGCCGATGGCATCGGTTCCTACCAGACTCTGCTGGGCCACTCCACGATGGTGGTATTCCCGGCAGCAGAAAACGGTGAGTGTACGGCGGTTCCGGGCGTGCCCGGTGGCCAAAATGTTCACTCCATCGCGACCCCAGCTTCCCCGTCAACTGATATGGAGTTGATCCCTAACGTCAGCTCAACAACCACCTCACGTCATGCTTGGTGTGTGGGTGTTAGGTTTAATTCCATATTAGATGGCGAGTATATTGCCGAAGCGATAGCCAGTGGGCTTGGCCTCGATGGAAGAATGCACCGAGATTTCGATCAGTGGCGAGCTATTGTCGCCTTTCCTCCCGCGATTCCCCCGGTAGGCACCTATGGAGCCAGGGGAACCGCAGAGGGAATAGGCGAGGATGGAGCTATCTCGCGAGACCACGATGAATGGTATGCACCAGTTGCCCCGAACCCAGACAACGAACCAGACGTAATACTACGAATCACTCCACAAGTTCTGATCCCCTAGTTCAACCTCATCCCTAACCCAAACAGACTTGGGCGCCTTCCCCTTGTGCGCCCAAAAACCTCGGCTCGCACCGGGCCGGAAAGGAAAACAAACATGGAGAACAACATGAACACCCCTATGATCGTCGTCACCGAGGAGAAGAACCGCCGCAAGGGTCTCCTGTGGATGGCCGGCATCACCGCCGGTGCGGTCGCCCTCGTCGGCGGCGGCACCTTTGCCCTGTGGTCGGCCTCGGATGACTTCAGCGGCGGCTCGATCACCGCTGGTGATCTGAACATCACCGTCACCGCAGAGTCCGGCATGTTCGATGTGTCTGAGGATCGCGCCGACCGGAACACCAACGTTCCCGGTACCGGCAACCTTGTGAACGACGAGTGGGCTAACGGTCTGATGGGTCACAAAATTGACACCGCCAATTGGCGCATCGTGCCCGGCGACACCGTGGCTATGGCCATCGTCGCCGACGTCGTTCTGGTGGGTGACAACATGGTGGCCGCGCTCACGCTAACCGAACTCGATGATGAGGGTGACGGCCTGTCCGATGCGCTGAACAATCCGTTCATGGAGTGGTCTTACGAAGTCTACGTTGGCGGCGCACTGCGCGCCTCCGGTGACATTGACGACTTCTCAGAGGAGCTGCACCTGGCTTACCTGACCACCAACGTGCTCAACTCCGGCGTGTACTTCGATGACACCGTGCCGAACATCGTATTCAACACCGACGCTAGCGGTGAGTCCGTCGTCACCGTCGTGGTTACCGGCCGCTTCATGCAGGGCACCGCCGGCGCCAACAACCACGATGCGGGCGGCGCGAAGCTCCGCGAGGCCGTGAACTCGGTCGCGGGCGTCACCGGCGCCACCTTGCACTTGAACCAGGTTCGTCACACCGGCGCCGGGTTCTAAACCCCCGCCCTCCCGGTGCGGGCGGGCGACCTCAGGCGCCCGCCCGCACCCTCAGACTCAATTAATACCTAACTTCACTCAGGAGAAGTCCGATGAACGTCACAACCATCCGGCCCGCACCGGTAGTTGTCGCGCCTCGCCGCTGCCTCAGCCGTCGCGGCCGTACGCTGGCGGGTGCGATGGGCGCGCTTCTGGTCGTCTCCGCCGGCAGTTTTGCCTACGCCGCCGGGGCCATGCCGGTATTTGAGTCCGGTGGCTCTATAGAGCAAGAGGTTGTTCACACCACGAGCGGTTGGGTCGAGTCCGGCTTCGGCGCCGCCTCATCAGATGCGGAAATCGGCGCTGCCTGGAATGGCGAGGCTCGACACATCGACTGGAAAGGTGGCCTCTTTGAGACGATCGAAACCAACTTTGTTGGCGACCGGGTGATTGTGCCCGGTGATCGCGTCGAGCGGCAGCTATACCTGACGAACAACGGCCCATCGGCGGCCGTGTTGAGCGTGCACCTTCATCCGAGCAAGAATTTCACGGACATCGCCCGCAATCCGGAACTCGCCACGGCGGTAACCATGTACTGGCAGTTGGGGAGTTTCGCCCCACACTCCAACTCATTTCATAACCTGCACGCCCTGGGTAACCCGCAGATCGTGCAGGCTCTGGTTACGCAGGGCCAGACGATGCCACTGACCTTGGGCTTTGAGTTCCCAATCTCCATAACCGAGCATTATGCGGCTGGAGAAATTTCCCAGCTGCTGGAGTTCGAGGTGCGGGTGCGCATGGCGGGCGAATCGGTTTACGCACCCGCCTTGGTGCCATCGCCCACCCCAACCCTGGTGCCGACTCCGACGCCGGTGGTCACTCCGGTGCCAGCCCCACCCCAGGTGCCGCCCCCGCCGGATGACCTGCCCGTAACCGGCGCCTCCATCCTGGGCGCAGCCTCGCTGGCCGGTGCGCTGAGCATCTTCGGCTGGTTGCTGCTGGCCGGGCGTCGCCGCCGCTGTGAGGTGTGTGACACTCCGCTGCCTCGCCGTAACCGCGGAAAAGCCTGCGAGGGTGCCCCGTTCACCTGTGAGATGGCCCTGGCCTTGGCCGCGAGCGTCAGCCTCGGAGGGGCAAGATGAGGGTGGTATCTCCACCATCTCGGACGACGACGGGTACCCCCCAGTCTTGTTGGGCCAGGTGACAGGCGGGGAACTCGCCCTCCTTGTCACAACTGGCGGCCTTGGCCGTCACATGCAGCACGCCTGTACTCACATCAGGATTAATCCGCAGCTCACGGAACAGCTCGCCGCCGTCGCCTGCCCCTTCGAGTAGCAGCTCGGGTGGGGTGGAACTCACCTGTAACGAGGAGGCTGGCCCCCAGCGATCATCCAACATCTGTCCAGATGCCGGAGCGAACGGCACCGCCAGCCGCAGCGATCCGGGAGCGATGACGGTGGCCGGGCGCTGCGTGCGCTGCGCGCCGTGATCCAGAATCTCTCCGGCCAGGCCCGGAGGCAACGCGATTCGGGTCAGCCGGTGCGCGGCGCTCTCCACCACCAGCAACTCCACGGTGGTTGAGCCGGCCGAATCCACCTCGACAAGCACATCTGATGGTTCAGCCAAACCGGTGGCAATGGTTGCGACCTCGTTCGTACTCGGGTCAAAACGACGCAGCGCCCCGTTGTACGTGTCCGCGATCACCACGGAACCATCGGGCAGCATCGCCACCCCCAGCGGGTGTTGCAGCATCGCCTGGTCGGCCACTCCATCGCGATGCCCGAAGTCGAACAGACCCTTGCCGATCAGCGTTCGAGTGATCGTACTTACTACCGCTCGTAGCGCCGAGGTCTCCGAATCGACCACCCAGATAGCCCCGGACTCATCCACGGCCAGGCCAGAGGGCTGGGCAAACCACGCCTCGTGCCACATCCCATCTGCCAGACCCTCGTTGAAGGTGCCGGCGAACAGGCGAAGTTCGCTTTCTGCGGGGTCATACAGCCACAACGTGTGGTTACCCGCCATCGCAATGATGAACCCACCGGCCGCCTCCGACCAGACCACATCCCAGGGGGAGGAAAGGCGAAGCTCACGGGAGGGATACCCGGCTTCGGGCAGGAACGCCTCGGTGTGATGGGCGTAGTTTTCCAGGCCGCCGACCATGAACTGCTCGCCAGTACCGGCCAGCGTGGTCACCCACCCGTCGGCCAGGCGCACCCCGCGCAGGGCGTGGTTTACGGTATCGGCCACTACCACGTCATACCCAAGCTTCTCGCGCAGCTTTGCGGGCACCAGACAAAGTCCGTTCGGCTCGGAGAACTGCGGAAGTTTTCCATCCACAAACCCGCGTTCACCGGTGCCGATGCGACGAATCAGGCTCTCCCCGTCGGGTAGCAGTTCGGCCAGAGAGTGATGCCCGGCGTCGGCGACGAGCAGGTTCCCGTTCGGCAGCCGAATGACCTTGGCCGGGAAGCGCAACGTGCCAGAGGTGGGGGCGGGCGGGGTGTAGGGACCATTGCCGCGATGCAGGGTGCCCTTGACGTCGTGATCGGCGATCAACTCGGCCACGAGCGCGGCGAGCGCCGAGGCGTGCCCTTCCCCGGCCATATTGGCAACTACATATCCCTCGGGGTCGATGACAACCAGGGTGGGCCAGGCGCGGGCGCCGTAGGCCGACCAGGTAACGAGTTCGGGATCGTCTAGGACGGGGTGATGCACCTCATAACGCTCCACGGCGGCGGCTAGCGCAGCCGGATCGGCCTCGTACTCAAACTTTGGGGAATGTACGCCGACGATGACCAACGCATCGCGGTGCTGCTCTTCAAGTTCGCGCAGCTCATCGAGGACATGCAGGCAGTTGATGCAGCAAAACGTCCAAAAGTCGAGTACGACAATCTTGCCGCGCAGGTCGGCCAGCCCGAGCGTCCGCCCGCCGGTGTTCAGCCACCCGCGCCCCACCAACTCGGCCGCCCGCACCCTAGAAGTCTTGATTTCCATAGACAGGATTCTCCCACCTGCCACCTTCATCATTCTGCAGGGTTGAGGACTTGCACGTGGCGGCGGTCTTTGGGACGCAACGCGGCTTCGATCTTGGTGTCGAACGTCACGAGACGACCGCCGTAGCTGGCGGCGAGGCTGAGTAGATGAAGATCCGTAACCTGTCGGTGTCCCGTGAGGGCGTACATGAAGGCAGATTGGCCGACATTGCCCGTGGCATCCGGCCAAAAGACCACACTCGGGGCCGACAACAAGGCTGAGACTGCCTGCCGTGCCCTGGTGGGGTCTGGGTTTGCGTTGATAGACCCGTTTAGCAGCATTCGGAGCAGGCCAGCCTGGGTGATCGGGGTGGTGGCCACCGTTTCCGCCTGATTAAACCAGGTTTGCGCGCGACGATGATCCGGGTGGCCAACGACAAAAAGTGCCGTCAGCACATTTACGTCTGGTAAATCAATTCTCATCGAGCGCCGCCTGAAGAATTTCGGCGGTCAACGGTTGCGGCGATTCAAAGGCGGGCAAATAGTCGCTGCGCGGCCTGGCGGCGACGGCCTCACTGGCCAGCGCGACAAGGGTCGCGCTGGCCGGGCGTTCCGGCCACCGCGCTCGCCCGGCCGCAAGAATCTGCTCGACCTGCGGAGTCCTGGTGATGAGTACCCTTGGCAACGTGGTTGGCATACTGGAAGTGTATCACCGAGCATTGCTTCGGTGAATCTCCTTGATTTTCGCGCTGATGCCGTAGGGTGACGTCGTGCAAAAACTTGCT
The DNA here is from genome assembly GCA_009780755.1 of Promicromonosporaceae bacterium. Lineage (GTDB taxonomy): Bacteria > Actinomycetota > Actinomycetes > Actinomycetales > Cellulomonadaceae > Xylanimonas. Next base: position 22,625 of record WQZL01000001.1, read on the forward strand.
TGGTTACCATCGGCGCTCTGGATGCTGGCGATTGCGTGTCTGCTCAACCTGCTGCTGCCTGCCGCAGAGATTCAGAATCATCGCTGGGAGGACAACGAGTTGACCGTCGTTCCCCTCCGTTCGGTCGGCTTCTTTGACTCGGAGATGGTTGGGTTTACCATCCCCGTGATCGCACTGGGAATCGTTACGGTATTGAGCGGGCTGCTGGCGGCTCGCACGCTAAAAAAGGGGCCGATGATTCGTGTCGGCATTTTAGGTATCGCCCTGGCCGCATGTGTCTGGTTCGCAGGATTCGAGGCCACCACCCTTCACCACCCCGACGCCTCCGCCACGGCGTCCCGCCTCGGTGGGCACCTAAGCGGCGCCCTGGCCTTAGCCATCTTCATCCTTAGCGTCATCGCGCTCATTGTCAGCCGCAACCTGGCGCCGCTGATTCTTAAGACGCCGCCGAGCAGGTAGAGCGATCAGTTCCAGAAGCCGGACACGGCGGACTACGGCCTCAGGTGTTCGTTGGCTAGGCGAGGTTCACGGCGGCGCTCGGGGCGGGCGCCATGCTTGTCGGCGTAGAAGGCGCGAATCTCATCCATGTCGGCACCCACATCGCCGGTCAAGGTTAGGGTCGGGCCGATGCCCACCGTCCTGGTGGCGCGGTCGATGAAGCCGAGCGTCACCGGCAGATCGGCCTTGCGGGCAATGCGGTAGAAGCCGGACTTCCAGTAGCCATCGTTGGTGCGCGAGCCATCGGGCGAAATCACCAGGTAGAACCGCTCCCCTGAGGAAACCTGCGCCAAAACCTCGTCCACCACCCCGGCCGGGTTGGCGCGATCCACCGGAATGCCGCCCAGGCGGCGCATGATCGGCCCAGCCAGACCCTTAAACAGCGACTTCTTGCCCAGCCAGCGCACCGGTGCCCGGTGTCGCCAGGCCAGGGCCAGCATGTGCACAAAGTCCCAGTTTGACGTGTGCGGAGCGCCGATCACCATCCCCGGCTCGGCCGGAAAATCGCCGTCTACGGGCGTCCAGCGGGAGCATTTCCAGTACAGGCAAGCGACCGCGTGGGTCACGGACTTTTTCGGCATGGGCACACTCTATGCGTTTGTTGCGGGCAACAGAAAAGGTCCCGAGCGTAAAGCGTCGAGACCTTCCTGGCGGACACGGAGGGATTTGAACCCTCGAGGGGATTACTCCCCTACCACCTTAGCAGGGTGGCGCACTAGGCCGGACTATGCGACGTGTCCACGCGGCATCAGCCGCAAGAGACTAGGTTACCCGACCTTGCGGCTAGGATCGACTCCGGCAAAGGAGAGTCCATGATTTGGTGGAAGAGAGAATCCAAGATGATCGAGCTGCGCACTCCCAAGGAGATCGAGCAGATGCGCCCCGCCGGGCGGTTTGTCGCCGACGTGCTTATGGCCTGCCGTGAAGCGGCCAAGCCGGGCGTGAACCTGCTGGAGCTTGATGCCCTGGCGCACAAGATGATTAAAGATGCCGGTGCTACATCGTGCTACATCGACTACCACCCATCCTTCGGGGCGATGCCGTTCGGCAAGGTGATCTGCACCTCGGTGAATGATGCCGTGCTGCATGGCCTGCCCTTTGACTACGTGTTGAAGCCTGGCGACCTGCTTTCCGTGGATTTCGCCGCCGCCGTGGACGGGTGGGTCAGCGATTCGGCGCTGTCCGTCATCGTCGGCGAACAGCCGGATGCGGCTCGCCGCGCCGCCGATCAGAAGTTGATTCGCACCACCGAGGAGGCGTTAGAGGTCGGCATCAAGGCAGCGGTGGTGGGTAACAAGATTGGCGACATTTCTGCGGCCATCGCCACCATCGGCCATGCCGCCGGTTACGCGATCAACACCGATTTCGGCGGACACGGCGTTGGCCGCACCATGCACGGCGAGCCGCATGTGCCCAACAATGGCCGCCCCGGCCGCGGTTTTACGCTGCGCCCCGGCCTGGTGCTGGCCATCGAACCGTGGTTCCTAGAGACCACCGCCGAAATCTACACCGATGACGACGGCTGGACCCTGCGCAGCCAAGATGGCTCCCGCGGCGCCCACTCCGAACACACCATCGCCATCACCACCGATGGCCCCATCATCCTCACCGCCCGCTGAAACAACCCTCTTCCGCGAGGTAGTAAGTTTCGGTTCTCGATAGTGAGTTCAACCTCACTACTTGGCGCCCAAATTCACTATCTCGCGGATGCGGGGGAGGGTGAGGAGGGTTTGGGCGACGCCGTCGTTCGCTTGGGTGGCCGTCACCTCGCTGGCGGCGACCTTTACCTCGGCTGGGGCGTTACCCATCGCCACGCCCCGGGCGGCCCAGCGAAGCATGTCTACATCGTTCGAGCCGTCGCCGATGGCCATCGTGCGCTCCGAGGGTATGCCTAGCCGCTGCCGCACCTTCTCCAGCGCCGACGCCTTAGTGACCCCAAGCGGGGAGACATCCATCCACGAACTCCAACCGATGGCGTAAGTGACATCGGCCAACCCAAGTTCGGCGATGGCTTGGTGGAAATCCGATTCCGGCAGCCCCACCGCTCGCACCACAACTCGCACCACCTCCTGCCGCCACAAATCCTCTAGCGGCACGACTCGATGTACGCCGTCGAGTTCGCCCGGTGGGAACAAATCCGTCATACGGAACCCCGTCCCCACATCCTCAACGGCAAAGATCGCCCCCGGCAGATGCTCGGCCAGCCGCCGCAGCGCCGGCTCTGGATCAAAGGTTATGGCCTCGGCAACTTCCCACATCGCCGAGGTCGGTAGTTTGCGTTGAGATCGGTCGCTCGGGTTACCGACTTCGACGCAAACTACCGACCTCACGGTGATGGCGCCGTTGGAGCAGACCATGTATGTGGCCGTGATGCCCAGGGAGTTGAAGACTGGTTCCATCGAGATCAGCGAGCGGCCCGAGGCCAGCACGATGTGATGTCCGGCCTCGACGGCAGCGCGCACCGTGTCAAGCACGGGTTGGGAGATTGGCTCGCCGAACTCCAGCAGTGTTCCATCAATATCGAGAGCGATCAGCCATGACTCGGGGGTCACGGTTCGAGAACCTCCAGGCCGCCCAGGTAGGGGCGCAGACCCGCCGGGACAATAACCGAGCCGTCGGCCTGCTGGTGGTTCTCCAGCAGCGCGACAATCCATCGCGTCGTGCCCAACGTGCCGTTGATGGTGGCCACCGTGCGGGTATCTCCGGCCTCCGTGCGCTCGCGGGTGCCGAGGCGACGTGCCTGGAATGTGGTGCAGTTCGAGGTGGAGGTGACCTCCATCCATCGCTCCTGCGTGGGCAGCCACGCCTCACAGTCGAATTTACGAGCGGCCGAGGAGCCAAGATCACCAGCCGCAGTGTCGACCACCCGGTAGGGCAGATCGACCAGGGCGAGCATGTTCTCCTCCCAGGCTAAGAAGCGCTCATGCTCGGCGGCGGCATCCTCGATGCGGGCGTAACTGAACATTTCGACCTTGTGGAACTGATGTACGCGGATGATGCCCCTGGTGTCACGCCCGGCCGAACCGGCCTCGCGGCGGTAGCAGGCACTCCAGCCCGCATACCGCAGCGGCCCGTCGCTAAGGTCGATGATCTCGTCGGCGTGGTACCCGGCCAGGGCCACCTCGGAGGTACCCACCAGGTATAGGTCATCCTTCTCCAGCCGGTACACCTCATCGGCGTGTTCCCCAAGGAAGCCGGTGCCGCGCATCGTCTCGGGCTTGACCAGCGTCGGGGTAATCAGCGGGGTGAAGCCGTTGACGAGCGCCTGATCCATCGCGGCATTGAGGATTGCCAGCTCCAGACGGGCGCCGATGCCGGTCAAAAAGTAGAACCGGGTGCCGCTCACCTTGGCGCCGCGCGCCGTGTCGATGGCGCGCAACCCCTCACCAAGCGCGAGATGATCGGCGGGGGCGAAACCCTCGGCCGTGAAGTCCCGCGGGGTACCGACCTGCTTGACCACCACGTAGTCGTCGGCGCCCCCGGCGGGCGCGCCCACCACCACGTTGTCGATGCGGTACAGGGTCTCGTCCAGCTCGACCTGCGCGGCACTCGCGTCGGCCTGTCGCTGCTTGACCTGCGCAGCCATCTCCTTGGTACGGGCAAGTAGCGCCTGCTTCTCGTCTCCCTTGGCCTGAGCAACCTCCTTTCCGAGCAACTTCTGTTCGGCGCGCAATGCCTCAAAGTCGGCCAGCGCCGAGCGGCGGCGGGCATCAAGGTCAAGCACCAGGTCCACCAGGGTGGGATCGGCGCCGCGGGCAAGCTGGCTTGTCCGGACAACATCGGGGTTTTCGCGCAACAGGCGTACATCAATCACCCGCCCAAGCCTAGTGTGCCCGCACCACACGGCCGAAGCTAGCCGCGCCCTCCGAGGCGTTGGCGATTACAATCGCCAACAAGGCATCGATGACCTACAATGGCGACTACAATCGCCACAACCAAAGAGGTCGATGATGCTGATCCAACGTCCCGCATACCTGCAAATGATCGAACCGTTCATTGATGTAGGTGTCGTTAAGGTACTCACGGGCCTGCGCAGGTCAGGCAAGTCGAGCCTGCTCCAAATGGTTGTGGATCATCTGCTCAATCGAGGTGTTCCAGCCGAGCGCATCATGCACCTCAACTTCGATTCGCTCCAATGGGCGCACCTTGCATCGGCGACGGCCCTGGATGAGCATCTTCGGGCAACCCTGCCCGCCGAGGGACGAGTGCATGTGTTGCTCGACGAGGTTCAGGAGGTTACGCAATGGGAGCGGCTAATCAACTCCCTTATTGCCGAGGGGCGCTTCGATGTTTACCTCACCGGTTCCAATTCGCGGTTGCTCTCCGGGGAGCTTGCCACCTACATCGCAGGCCGGTACGTGACGATTGAGGTTTGGCCGCTGTCTTACGGCGAGTACCTGACCTTCAATCCCGCAGGTGATTTCCGGCATTTCCTTCGGCTGGGCGGCTTTCCGGGTGTTCATGCCTACCCACTGCCAGAGCAGGCTGCCCGGTCAATGGTCACCGACATCTACCGTTCAACGCTCGTCCGAGACGTACTCACTCGAAACGCAATCCGTGATGCCGACCTCTTTGAGCGGGTAGCCACCTTTGCCATCGATAACGTAGGAAATCCCTTCTCGGCCCGGCGGGTGGCAGATTTCCTGAAGTCGCAACGTCGATCCGTCAGCCATGAGACCGTACTCAACTACCTGAGCGCCCTTAGCGATGCGTTCGTACTCAGCCGGGTGGGGCGTTTTGATCTGCGCGGACGCAGACTACTAGCCACAGACGAGAAGCATTACGTCGGCGATCACGGCATTGTCCACGCGCTGTTCGGCTACTCGAATGCGCGCCTGCCCGGCGTACTAGAGAACATTGTCTGGCTGGAACTTCGGCGCCGTGGCTACGACGTGACCGTGGGCAAGGTGGGGGCCGCCGAGGTGGACTTTGTCGCAACCCGACGGGAGGAAAGACTGTACGTTCAGGTGGCCGTCACAATTGCTGACTCGGCAGAGACTCGCCGCCGCGAGTACGCCTCATTGGCGGCCATCGCCGATAACTACCCGAAGTATGTGGTTACCCTCGACCCCCTGGCCGGGGACAATGCCGAGGGCATCTACCACCTGCGCCTACCGGACTTCTTGTTGGCCGACGACTACTAACAGGTGCGATGACGAGGAGGGGCAGTTGACCTGACTAGCTCGACACCGGCATCGCGCAGCTCGGTGCGGGCCGCAACGCCTTGTTCGGGGGTGACCGGGATGGTCAGGTCGGTCAGTACGCGGGTGGGCCAGCCCAGGCGAACCGCGTCGAGGGCCGTGCGCTTGACGCAGTGCGATTCGGCCAGGCCCACCACATCCACGGCGTCGATGGTCAACTCCCGCAGAATTTCTTCTAGCGGGCGACCATCATCGTTTACGCCCTCAAAGCCCGAATAGCCGTGATCGTACTGCCCCTTCCTCACGCCATCATCGAAGCTGATGTCCGCCAGCGAGGGATGCAGTTCGGCGTTCGGCGAACCAGCCACGCCGTGCGGCGGCCAGGAGTCTACGAAGTCTGGACTATCCGCAAAGTGTGGGCCAGGATCGATATGCCAATCCTGCGTGGTGATGACGGCGGCATACCGATCACGATGCGCGCGCAGGTAGGCGGCCACATCGTCGGCCACCTGGTTGCCGCCGGTAACGGCCAGCTCCCCGCCCTCACAGAATGTAGGTTGCACATCGACGACGAGTAGGGCGCGGCGGGTCATTTCTTGCGCTCGGTGAGGCTGGCGGCGGCGCGGTCGGCCATCGGGCGCGCCCTGTCCACCAGGCGGTCGTCGACCAGGTCGTAGATGGCGGTGCCCACCCAGACGATTGCCGTGGCCAGCAGCCACGTCCACCAGTTGTCGATGCGGAAGCTATGACCGGGTGCCAAGTGCTGGGTCAGCAGCAGCGCCAGGAACACCGTCACCAAACCGGCGAGTAACGTGACCCCGTGCCGGGACTTGGCGCCGTCCTCGGGCTTTTTGGTGAAGACCTTGATGAAGAATCGCACCACCGGGCGAATGATGGTGATAGACACCGTGAACAGTGCCCAGGCCAGCAAGGCCCACCAGAAGCTGATGTGCATCCCCGGCAGGAGCAGCACGGCGAACGTAAGGGTGACGCCGTAGGCAACGGCGGCGACCAGGAAACTCAAAAGACGTGGGTTCATGGCCCCATCGTATCTATGATGTAACCCATGCCCGACGCTGCGAAGCCGTTTTATCTCACCACGCCCATCTACTACGTCAACGACGCCCCGCATATCGGGCACGCGTATACGACCGTGGCAGCCGATGTGATTACCCGCTGGCACCGTCAGCGGCAGGAGAGCGTTTGGCTGCTGACCGGCGTCGATGAGCATGGCGAGAAGGTGATGCGCTCCGCGCAGGCCAACGGCGTCACCCCCCAGGAGTGGGTGGACAAGCTGGTGGCCGAGGCATGGCTGCCGGTGCAGGACACCCTTGATGTGCGACACGACGATTTCATCCGCACCACCGAGCCGCGCCACGAGCAGGCGGTCGCGAAGTTCCTGAACGACCTGCACGACAAGGGCGAGATCTACGAGGGCGCCTATGAGGGTCCGTACTGTGTGGGCTGCGAGGCATACATGTTGCCCGGTGAGCTGTTGGCTGGCTCAGATGAGTACCCCGGCCAGCCGCTTTGTCCCATCCACAAGCGGCCCGTCGAAATGCTCGCCGAGCAAAACTACTTCTTCAAAATGAGCGCCTACACCGACCGACTGCTCGCGCTGTACGAGGAGCATCCCGAGTTTGTGCAGCCCGCCTCGGCGCGCAACGAGGTGATCGGCTTCGTCAAGCAGGGTCTGCAAGACCTGTCTATTTCGCGGAACACCTTTGACTGGGGCATTCCTATCCCCTGGGATTCGACGCACGTGTTGTACGTGTGGTTTGACGCGCTGCTCAACTACATGACCGCCATCGGTTACGGCTCAGATGAACCGACGGCTAGGGCGCAGTTTGAGCGCCTGTGGCCCGCGAACGTGCACCTGGTGGGCAAGGACATCCTGCGCTTCCACGCCGTAATCTGGCCCGCGATGCTGATGGCCGCCGGACTGCCGCTGCCGGGGCAGGTGTTTGCGCACGGTTGGTTGCTGGTGGGCGGGGAGAAGATGTCCAAGACTCGCCTGACCGGCATTGCGCCGGCGGACATCATCGACACCTTCGGTTCGGATGCCTACCGCTACTACTTCATGCGCACCATCTCCTTTGGTGGCGACGGCTCCTTCTCCTGGGAGGACATGACCCACCGCTACAACGGTGAACTCGCCAATGGCTTTGGCAACCTGGCCTCTCGCGTGGCCGCGATGGTTGGCAAGTATTACGGCGGCGTGCTGCCGGTCGCCGGGGAGGCGGGCGATCTGGAGAAGGGGTTGGCCGCCGTTGCCGCCAAGGCCGTGGCCGATGCCGAGGCGGCAATGGATCGCCTCGCCATTCATGACGCCATCGCCGCCGTGTGGACGCTGGTGGACGCCGCGAATGTTTACATCACCGAAACTCAGCCGTGGCAGGTGGCCAAGGAGGCAGGGGAGATGGACGCCGACGGACATGGCGTAGCTGGCGGGCGCCTGGCGACCTCGCTGGTTACCGCCGCCGAGGCGCTGCGTTCGCTGGCCGTGCTGCTTAACCCGGTGACACCCAAGGCTGCCGCCGGGCTGTGGGAACTGTTGGGCGCCGAGCCGGTGTTGGGCGCGCTCGACGCGCAGACCATCGCCTCGGCCGGGCAGTTTGGCACGCTGCCTCCCGGCACGGTAATCACCAAGGGCAACGCCCTCTTCCCCAGATTGGCCGAGGATTAACAACGTCATTCTGCGTGAGCGCAGCGAATCGCAGAACCTAGCCCCGGCGGTAGCCGCTCACTCTAGGTTCTGCGACTACGCTCCTTTGTCGCTTCGCGCAGAATGACGTGGGTGAAAAGGAGTTGGCGATGCCTAAACCTCGTGAGCGCGGGTTTCCCGTTGATCCAGAACCGCTGCCGATCCCGGTGGCGGATAACCACACACACCTAGATCACATCGGGTATGTGCTGCCCAAGGGCGAGCCACCCCCGACGGTGGCCGAACATGTCGCCCGCGCAGCGGCCGCCGGAGTTGACCGGTTGATCCAGGTCGGCTGCGACCTAGACTCCACCGCCTGGACCGACGCCCTGCTGCGCAGGGAGCCGCCCGCCATCTTGGGGGCCGTCGCCCTCCACCCGAACGAGGCGGTGTTACATGCCGACGCGCACGATGTGGGGCCAGACGGACTGATGCCCCGCCGAGAGGCCCGGCACAACGTGCCGCTTGTCGAGGCCATCGACCGCATTGCGGCCATCGCCGCTGGCAACCCACGCATCCGGGTTATCGGGGAGACCGGCCTTGACTACTTCCGCACCGGCCCCAAGGGCGCCGCCGCTCAACGCGAATCCTTCCGCGCCCACATCGCGCTGGCCAAGGCGTATGACCTGGTCTTGCAAATCCACGACCGGGACGCTCACGCCGACGTACTCTCGATCCTTAAGGCCGACGGGGCGCCGGAGCGCACCGTCTTTCACTGCTTCTCCGGCGATGTCGAGATGGCGGAGCTAGCCCCCGTCAACGGCTGGTATCTGAGCTTCGCCGGGCCGATCACCTACCGGGCCAACGACCAGCTACGCGCCGCCCTGCGTGCCGTGCCGCTCAGCCAGGTGCTGGTCGAGACCGACGCGCCCTACCTGACCCCGATGCCGTTCCGAGGCCAACCCAACGCCCCCTACGTCGTAGCCCACACCGTTCGCGCCATCGCCGACGTACTCAGGCGTCCGCTCGCCGAGGTATGTGCGACCATTTCCGCCACTAGCAACGAGGTCTACGGCCCCTGGTAGTACCTGCTTGTAGGCTTCCGCCTATGACTTTTAGCCCAGTTTCGCTGCTTGGCCCGGCGGAGATTCGCGGGCTGGCCGAGCGGCTGGGGGTACGGCCCACCAAGGCGCTGGGACAAAACTTTGTGCACGATGCCGGAACGGTGCGCAAGATTGTCCGCGCCGCCGATGTGCGCCTAAGGCAGCGGGTGGTGGAGGTGGGGCCGGGACTTGGTTCCCTGACTCTGGGCCTGCTCGAAGCGGATGCCTCGGTGGTGGCCATCGAGATCGACCCCACGCTTGCCGCCGAACTTCCCGCCACCGTCGCCCGCTTCGCCCCCGGGGCATCCCTTGACGTTGTCTGCGCCGATGCGCTAGACGTTCACCCGGCCGACCTCCCCGGCGAGCCGCCCACCGCCCTGGTGGCGAACCTGCCGTACAACGTGGCCGTGCCCGTGCTGCTGACCATGCTCGAACGTTTCTCGACGTTGGAACATGTGCTGGTGATGGTGCAGGCCGAGGTGGCCGACCGCATCGCCGCCACCCCCGGTTCCAAGACCTACGGTATTCCTTCCGTGAAGGCTGCCTGGTATGCCGAGGCCCGCCGCTCGCTCGCCATCAGCCGTAACGTGTTCTGGCCGGTGCCGAATGTTGATTCCGCCCTCGTCGCCCTCCAGCGCCACGACCCGCCCCCCACCTCGGCCAGCCGGGAGCAGGTCTTCTCGGTGGTCGCCGCCGCCTTTGCCCAACGGCGCAAGACCCTACGCGCCGCGCTTGCGGGATTATTTAGCTCTAGCGCTGCCGCCGAGGCGGGGCTGCGCGCCGCCGGGGTGGATCCGTCCGCGCGCGGTGAGACGTTGGGCGTGGCCGCGTTTGCTCGCATAGCCGAACAGCTGCCGGAAGGAGACCAATGATGGGTCGTCCCCAACTGTATGCCGACGCCGCACCATCGGTGCGGGTCCGTGCGCCCGGCAAGGTGAACCTCTCCTTGCGCGTCGGCCCGTTGCAGGCCGACGGGTTTCACCCCGTGGTAACCGTGTATCAGGCCGTCAACCTCTACGAAGAGGTGATCGCTACTCTCGCCCCCGCGGGTGCCGGGGTCGAGCTAACGGTTGAGGGGCCAGGCGCGCTCGCCGTGCCTCAGAATGAGACCAATCTGGCCTGGCGGGCCGCGCAGGCGCTCGCCGAGCAGGTGGGCCTGTCGGCCGATGTCTCCCTGCACTTGCGCAAGGGCGTACCCGTGGCCGGGGGCATGGCGGGCGGCTCGGCCGATGCCGCCGCCACCCTAATCGCCTGTGATGCGCTGTGGGGTCTCGATCTGCCCCGGCCGGAGCTGGCCGAACTGGCGGCCGGACTCGGCTCGGATGTGCCATTTTGTCTACTTGGTCACACCGCGATTGGCACCGGGCGCGGGCATCTGCTCACGCCGGTGATGGCCCGCGGGAAATACCACTGGGTATTCGGGGCCTTCGATTTCGGGCTGCCGACGCCAGACGTTTTCCGCACCTTTGACGTGCTGACTTCCGGTAATGCCACGCCGCTAGACCCAACCAATGACACCGCGCTGTTGCAGGCTCTCCGGGCCGGAGATGCGGTCGCGCTGGGGGCGGCGCTGCATAACGATCTACAGGACGCGGCGCTGCGATTACGACCAAGCCTTACCCATCCACTGGACTTGGCTCGTGCCGCCGGGACGCTGGGTGCCATAGTCTCCGGCTCTGGTCCAACCGTCGCCGCCCTGGCGCGGGACGCCGCCCACGCCGCCGAGATCGCCAAGTTGTGGACGGCCGAAAACGCCGTCGATTCCGCCTGGATCACCACCTCTCCGGCCTCTGGCGCCCGCATCATTGGCGGGTAGGCACCCTCCGATAACCGTTGGTATCGATTTGGTTACATATTTTGCTTCGGGAAGCCTGCTGACTAGATGGTGACTGGTATTACCGTAGAGTCGTGATTAGTCTGCGCCGCAAACGGCTGCGGAAACCCCAAAGGAGAAACAAGATAATGAAGCGTGCCCTTTCAACCCTGGCTGCCGCTGGCCTGGCCCTTACCCTGCTCGCCGGTTGCGGCAACGGCGACGACACCCCAGCCGCCACCCCGACCCCGGAGGCGACCGAAACTGTCGAGGCACCCGAGCCAACCGAAGAACCAACTGAGGAACCCACCGAAGCACCGTCCGGCGGTTTCTCGGCCGAGATTCGCGATGGCTACATGATGGGCTGCCTGATGGAAGCGGGCGCCACCGAGGAATACTGCGAGTGCACCTGGGAGCAGATCGAGGCCACCTTCACCGAGATCGAGTTCGTGGAGATGTCTTTGGCCATGCTGACCGAGGATGGCCCCTCGGAGGAGCAAACCCTGCGCCTGGCCGCCGCGATGATGGCCTGCCTCGGCGACCTGCCTGACCTGGGCACGGGCACATCCGAATCCACCGGATCTACTGAAGGCCCGGTAGCCGAGGCTCTGGTAGGGGAATGGGAGTGGACCGACCTCCCCGGTACCGTCTACTACACGTTCAACGCCGATGGAACCGGAACCATGTTCCCTGGTCTTGATTTCGGCTGGCGAGTAGATGGCAACGTGCTTCAGTTTGACGCTCTCAACATGGGCGTATGGTTGGACTACGGCATCGAACTCGATGGCGACACGCTGACCGTCACCTGGCCCACCGGTGAGGTCTACACCTACAACCGCATGGGCTAAGCCCAATCAACTAGCCAGAACCCCGCGCCGCCTCACGCAGCGCGGGGTTCTGGCTATTACCGGAGACAATTAAGGCATGAATGCGGGCGATACGGTACGGGTACGACTCGATCTGAGCTACGACGGGACATCGTTTGCCGGTTGGGCGACGCAGCCGGGCTTGCGGACCGTGCAGGGCACGGTAGAAGATGGGCTGGAACGGGTGCTGCGCCTAGCCGCGCTCGGTCTGGCCCCGGCCCGGCTCACCGTTGCCGGACGCACCGATGCCGGGGTGCACGCCTATGCGCAGGTGGCCCACATCGATCTGCCGGTGGCGCAATGGGCCGCGCTACCGGGGCGCAGCGACCGCTTACCCGAGGTCGCGCTGGTCGAGCGCCTGTTTGGGGTGCTGCCGCCCGATGTGGTGGTGCATCGAGCCAGCAAGGCTCCGGCCGGATTCGACGCGCGCTTTTCCGCGCTGTCTCGGCGCTACACCTACCGCATCGCCGATGAGCCTGGTCAGCGTGACCCGCTGCGGCGCGGCCACGTTCTTTGGGCGCGACGACCGCTCGATGTGGTCAAGATGGACGAGGCGGCTCGCGCGCTGCCTGGTCTCAGAGACTTCGCCGCCTTCAGCAAGCCACGCCAGGGAGCCACCACCATCCGCGAGCTGCAAGAGTTCACCTGGCGACGACCCAGCGACGGCCCAGACGCGGGCCTGGTGGTGGCGACGGTGCAGGCCGATGCCTTCTGTCACAACATGGTGCGCGGCCTGGTGGGTTCGGCCATCGCGGTGGGCGAGGGGCGCAAGCCTGCGGCCTGGCTCGCCCAGGTACTCGCCACTGGCGACCGCGCCCAGGCCGCCGCCGTCGCCCCCGCTCATGGCCTCGCCTTGGTGGCGGTCCACTACCCGCCCGACGCGGAGCTAGCCCTCAGAGCCAAGACGATCCGCGCCCTGCGCTCCCTGCCCGGGTCTAACTAGCAGATGCCGCGACTTTAGCTGGCAGGGTCAGGCGAACCGTGGCTCCGGCGGGGGAATCGACGAAGGCAACCGTTCCCCCGTGCAGATCAACCGCCCACCGCACGATAGACAGGCCGATGCCCGTGCCTCCCGTGCCGGTGCCGCCCGCAGCGGCGGTGCCCACCCGAGCAAACCGCTCGAACGCCCGTTCCCGGTCGGCCGGGGCGATGCCTGGTCCATCGTCGGACACGTTTATCACGACCTGCTCGCCGCTGAGGCTGGCGGGATAAGCCACCAATCGAATCTCGCCGCCCACCGGGGAGTGACGGATCGCGTTGTGCAAAAGATTCACGATCACCTGCCGCAGCCGCTCCGGATCGGCCTCTAACACCAGGTCCGGCGGGGTGATATCCACGAGGTAATGCAGATCCTTCGCGGCCTCAACCGTGGATAGATCTTGGGCTATGTCCTCCAGGAAGTCACCCACTTCGATCAGGCTCGGCGCCAAGGCCGAGGCACCCGCCTCGATCCGCGAGAGATCTAGCAGGTAGTTGACTAGGCGCGTCAGCCGCTCCGTTTGGGTCAGCGTGGATTCCAGTGCGGCCGGGGTGGGTTCGATCACGCCATCTACCAGGTTCTCCAGTTGTGCCCGCAGTGCCGCGATTGGAGTGCGCAGCTCGTGCGATACGTTAGCGATCAGGTCTCGACGAGTCTGATCCGCCGAGGCCAGATCGTCGGCCATCTGATTGAACGCTACTGCCAGCGCCCCTACTTCGTTGCGGCCCGTGGCCTGAACGCGTTGCCCGTAGTCGCCACCCGCCATCGCCTGCGCTGCGGCCGTCATCTGTCTAAGCGGCGCCGTGATGCCTCGCGCCACTATCTGCGTCAAAACCAAGGAGGCGACTATCACCAGTGGAAATGTGCGCGTCGGCCCGAAGTTTAGCCGCATCCCCAGCCAGGTGAGCGCGGCGGCGAAGGTGGCGACCATCACCACTAGGGCGGTGAGTTTGATGCGGAGAGCGCCCCGACGATTCAGCGAATGCATTAGCTGGTTTCTCCCCCTCGGCAGGCTCAGGACTACGCAGGTTCTACCATCGCATGGGTGGGCGGCTCGAAGGCGTAACCAACACCATGCACCGTGCGAATCATGTCCGACCCTAGCTTGCGGCGCAGCGCCTTAATGTGCGAATCAACAGTGCGGGTGCCAGATGCGTCCGCCCAATCCCACACCTCGGCTAGCAGCTGCTCGCGCGTCAACACGGTCTTTGGCGAGGAGGAGAGCATCACTAACAGCTCGAATTCTGTTGGCGTCAGGTGCGCCTCGACCCCGGCGCGATGCACACGGCGCTGCGCCTTGTCGATGACTAGATCGCCCATCATTAGCGGCGGCTCGCTCGGCGCGGCCACTGTGGCCTGCTGCGTGCGCTCTACTCGCCTAAGCAGCGCCTTTAGGCGGGCCACCAGCTCGCGCATGGAGAACGGCTTGGTCATGTAGTCGTCGGCGCCGATGCCGAGGCCGATCAGCATGTCGGTCTCGTCATCGCGGGCCGTCAGCATCAGGATCGGCACGGGGCGTTCGGCCTGGATGCGGCGGGTTACCTCCAGCCCATCGATGCCGGGCAACATCACGTCAAGCACGATGGCATCCGGCTGGATGCGTGCCGCAGCATCAACCGCGGTTAGCCCGTCGCGGGCCACCTCCACCCGCCAGCCCTCGGCGGTAAGTCGTTGGGCCACAGCTGAGGCAATCACCTGCTCGTCCTCGACTACTAGGATTGTTGCCTTACTTGTGCTGGTCTCAGATACCATGCGCCGATCCTATGAGGCGTAAGCACATTTCCTTTGGAACCACGCCCGATTGAGTCGAATTTCACAAGCACTAGCGTGGCAAGTGATGCTTGGGAAATCTAGGCGACACAACGAAGCTACGAATCCACAGGGGGTAACAGAGCCTCTTTTGGGTTTAACTTGTGGAAAACAGTGGTCGTTAGCGGCGCGGGTGAGATTTGCTGGAACCATGCTTGATCGACTTCATTGCGAGGCTACCGACGCCACTTACTCGCCGGACGGATCGCGTAACGGGCGACAGATTGGTGAACTGGGGATGCGCCTGGCGCTCGACCTGGCGCGGCTACACAGCGAAGGCAACGTACTTGGGCCACTTACCCCAACCGGCATGCCGCCAACAGGCTGGAACACGGCAGATGACGTGCATTCCCTGGCTCAGTTGCTCGGCCGAATGCTGGCCGGACGACCGCGACAGGAGCAGACGGCGCTCATCGATGCGATAACCGCCGCCGCAGACCCCGATCCAAGATGTCGCCCCCAAGCCGGTACCTTCGCCGCGATGCTCGATGAGGCGCTGGCCAGGGAAGTCCGGCCTCGCGTTAGGAAGCCACGCCGGATGAGGATGGCAGCCGGAGGCATTGGTATCGCGATTGCCTTAGCGGCGGGGATGCTGGTCGAATCCGCAACCTCGAACTCTGCCCCTACACTCGCCGAGGCTAGCTCCGATCCGGCCATCGCCGCCGCGGCGCTCATCCAGCAGCGACTGAGACTGCTTGGGGAAAAGGAGCCGGAACTCTCCTCCGTAAACGCCCCCGACTCACCAGCTCTCGCGGCAGACACGGCACTTGCCGCAGAGTTGGTGGCTACCGGAACCAGGCCCATCGATGCGCAGGCGCAGCTTGACTTTGTAGAAACCATCACAGCAGACGAAGCGTCTGCGCAGGTCAGCATCGAATATCGCATTCTGGAGCATCGAACGGTTGGGGCTGAGGGCACCGAGCAGGTCGTTTCCGAATCGGGCGTGCTTACCGCCACTCTCATCCTGGTCTGGACCGATGATGGCTGGCGGATCGAGGCCGTGGAGTAGCCTTGCGCCAATGAAACTTCAGCTGACGCCGTTTCCGGCCTCCGCCTACGCCGCCTGGCGTGAGGAGCAGGTCGAGCGACGGCGTGAGTGGCAGTTCGGACCGCTATGCGGTGAGGTGCGTGGCGGCATCCTTGCCCGCCTGGCCGTTGACGAACTCGCCCCCGCCGAGGGGCTTTCCGGCACCTATCTGGAACGGGTATTGGGCGGGGAGGATGTGGTGGGCTGGCTCTGGCTGTCTCGCGCCAATGGTGACCTGATTGTGCTTGACGCCGACGTGGCCGCCCCCGCCGCCGACCTGCTCGCCTTGCTGGAGTGCCACGCCCGCGCAGGCAAATCCACCACCCTCGTACTCGACCTGATGGTCCAGGCCCCGACCATGTCGGCGCTTAGTGCCCTGGGCGGGTATGAGACAACTAGCCAGACCCTGCTCTCTAGGCTTGATGACGGCATCACCGGTCATGAGGAGGAAGGCCCACCGGTGCTGCTTCGGCCAATGACCAGCGATTCGTATCACGCCTACCGTCGTATCGCCATCGAGGGCATGGTTGGTGAGATGTGTCGCTCCGAGGGTCTAAGTGAGGGTCAAGCCCTGCCGCGGGCGCAGGCTGAGTTAGCCGCCCGTCTACCTGATGGTCTACACACCGAACGGCAAACCCTGTTTGACGTGATCGAGGCCGCAAACGGGGCGCGGGTGGGCGCTCTCTGGCTTGAGCATCGCCCGCCGTTGGCCGCCTTCATTTGCGACTTGCACCTGATCCCCGTCGCGCGAGGCCGCGGCCTGGGCCGTAGTGCCATGCGGGCGGTAGCCGCCTGGTGCCACTCGCGCGGCGTTGGTCGACTGGGCCTGAGCATTCTGGGTAGCAATGAGGCGGCCTGCGGGCTTGCCATATCCCTGGGCTATGACGTGGTAGTTAAGTCGTTGCGGCGCCCGGTTGCCCCGGTGGTTGCGGTGGCTGGCCCCCGCTAGCGGCGCCCGGCGCGTTTTGCTCGCTGTTTCGGAACTCTGCCCTACGCGAAGCGTAAGTTCGCGCCACAAAGAGACTCGATTATGGGCAATTCGCATCGAAGTGACCCGTGAACACGTACAGTCTTTCGTTGCAGACCTGCCGCGGTAAGGAGTTCGCAAGGAGGTGAGGGCGTGTCGGCACATGAGATACATCGGCATCCTCACGTTCAACGGGTGCCGCAGGATGCGTCTGCGTTTCCGATTGATCCGGCGGATGATCCTTTGGCCTGGCAGCCTGAGACGTGGGACGCCGAGGGGGCGGCAGGCGCGCTCATCAGCCCGAGCCGATTGACGCCTGGAAAAAGCGAGTTTTTGGCGGATGACTCGCTGGTAATCACTGAGTCGGATGCCATAGCTCCCGAATGGACCGTCTCCGCCTTTGAGGAGGGGGCAGACCAGGTGGCATCCTGGGAGGGTTTACTGCCTCCGCTGGCGAGCGAGGAAACGGAGCTAGCGGCGGCGCCGGTCTTACCCGGCGGCGACTGCCTTGACGAGCTGCTGCTGCGTGAACCCGTCTTCACGGACGCTCAACCCGCTGCCTCCCTTTTGCCCTGGTGGGAGGAGCGGGTCCAACCCTGGGAAGCCCTCGAACTTTAGAGCGAGTCGAGGAAACCGCCTACCAGCGGGCCAAGTTGATCCGCCTCGATCAGAAATCCGTCGTGCCCGTAGGGGCTGTAGATGTATTTAAGTGGCTCCGCGTTCGGGATGCCTGCCGCGATTCGCGTGGACTGGGAGGGCAGGTACAGCCGGTCGGTGTCAACCGTTACCACCAGGGCGCGGGCTGTGATCTGCGCAAGGGCCGCCTTCACGCCGCCCCGCCCCCGGCCTAGATCGTGGGTGAGTACCGCCTCGTTTAACACCAGGTATGAATTCGCATCGAAGCGTCGAACCAGCTTGTCGCCGTGATAGTCCAGGTACGACTGCACCGCATACCGTCCGCCAGCCAGCGGATCTTCGCCGTCTTGGGAGTTGTGCCCAAAGCGTTCGGCGAATTCCCGCTCGCTGCGGTACGTGGTATGCGCGATCTGCCGAGCCAGGCCCAGACCCCGATGCGGTCCCTGCCCGTCTGGCAGATGGTAGTAGTCGCCGCCATGCCAGCCCGCGTCGATCCGAATTGCCCCCAGCTGCGCGTGAATCCAGGCTATCTGGTCGGCGCTGGTCACCGCCGTGGTCGCTAGCGGCGCCAACCCCACAACCTCGATGCCTTGTTCGGGGCCGATGATCGCCCATTCGAGGGCGCGGATGCCGCCCATCGACGGGCCGATCACCAGCCGCCAAGAATCGATACCTAGCTGCTTGGTGAGGGCCACCTCGGCTGCCACCTGATCGCGAGTGGTGAGGCGTGGGAATCGCCTACCCCACGGCCGTCCATCCGGGGCCGACGACGACGGTCCGGTGGTTCCCTGGCAACCACCAAGCGCGTTGGGTACCACCACGAAGTAGCGGTCGGTGTCGATGGGCATTCCAGGACCCACCATGTCTTCCCACCATCCCTGCGTTCGATGCCCTTCCCCGGCCGAGCCGTGTACGTGGGAGTCGCCGGTCATGGCGTGTTGTACCAGTACCGCATTGGCGCCATTAAAGACGCCGTAGGTCTCATAGGCGATAACAACATCGGGCAGCACGACGCCGCTTTCTAAGGTGAGATCGCCGATGTCGGCAAACTTGCGACAGCCGGGATGATCGCCGGGAAACCAGGCACCCGAAACCGGAATCGGGGAAGAGTTGTTCACGGGATTAGCCACAGGCGGCTGTCAGGCCGAGTTCCAGGTCGGCCAGGATGTCATCGATGTGTTCTAGGCCCACCGAGAGGCGCACCAGGCCCGGCGAAACCCCGGCCGCGCGCTGCTCGGCGGTGGAGAGCTGGGAGTGCGTGGTGGACGCCGGATGAATCACCAGCGAACGCACGTCACCGATGTTTGCCACGTTTGAGTGCAGCTTGAGCGCCGAGACGAAGTTCTGTCCGGCCGCGCGAGCCACCTCGTCGTCGGCGGCCGCAAACTCAAACCCGATCACCGAACCGGCGCCCTTCGGCAAGTATTTACGCGCGTTGGCATGCCACGGAGAGGAGGGCAGGTCGGCGCAGTGCACCACCGCCACCTCGGGTCGCTCGTCGAGCCACCTGGCCACCTTCAGCGTGTTCTCGATATGCCGCTCCATCCGCAGGGAGAGCGTTTCGATGCCCTGAGCCAACAGGAACGCATTCAGCGGCGAAACCGCCGGCCCCAGGTCGCGCAGCAGCTGCACGCGGGCCTTTAGGCCATAAGCCACATTCGCGCCGAATAGCCCACCCACGCCCAGATCGCGGGCGAAGACCAGGCCGTTGTAGGAGGGGTCGGGCTGGTTGAAGCCGGGGAACTTTTCGGGGTGCAGCGCATAGTCGAAGGTGCCGCCGTCCACGATGGCCCCGCCGATGGACGAGCCGTGTCCGCCTAAGAACTTCGTGGTGGAGTGCACCACCACATCGGCGCCGAACTCGATTGGCCTGAGCAGGTAGGGGGAGGGCACCGTGTTATCTACGATCAGCGGCACCCCGGCGTCGTGCGCGATGTCCGCGACGGTTTCGATGTCCAGCACATCGCACTTCGGGTTTGGCACGCTCTCGGCAAAGAGCGCCTTCGTGTTCGGCTTGATGGCATCGCGCCACTGCTGCGGATCGTGCGGGCTGGTAACGAATGTGGTCTCGATGCCCAGCTTGGGGAACGTATTGTGCAGCAGGTTGTATGTGCCGCCGTACAGCGATGACGACGAAACTACGTGGTCACCCGCCTCGGCGACGTTCAGCAGCGCCAGATGGATCGCGGCCGCACCGGAGGCAACGAGCAGCGCGCCGACGCCGCCCTCCAGGTCGGCGATTCGGTTCTCCACCACCTCGGTGGTGGGGTTGCCGATCCGGGTGTAGATGGGGCCGAGGTCTTTTAGGGCGAACCTGTCGGCGGCCACCTCCGCAGAGGGGAAGACGAACGAGGTGCTTTGATATATGGGCAGGGCGCGGGCGCCGGTTTGGGAATCGGGGGTCTGGCCGGCGTGAATCTGGCGGGTTTCAAAAGCCCAGTTGGCTTGGGTGGTCATGGGTTTCTCCTTGGCGATGAAGTGGTTAGCTTGGTTAGCCGCGAGACACCCAGGCGAGAAGCCTGCAAGTCGTCAGGGGTGCTTCGCAGCGGACGTGGCGCACGCGAAGCCGGAGAAACCGGGCAGGCGAACGTGCGCTTTCAGGAGCACATTCGGCAGAACATGTGGAGAAGGTTAGCGTATTTTCGGGACGAATGAGTTTCGAGCCGTGCCGGGCGCTAACGTGACTAGCGTGTCAGCGAGCCATCTACCTCTGTCAGCGCCTCGGCGCCGCCCTAGGGCGCGACTGATTGGTGCATGCGTGCTGAGTGGCCTGCTTCTCGGTGGGGTTGCGGCCCCGGTGGCCGCCTTCCCGGACGAGGATCCTGCACTGGCCGCCGCTCAGGCGGCCGAGCGCGCCACCGCTGGACAGGTGGCCCAAGCCGAGCAGGAGATCGACGCGTTGCGGGTCGAGGTGGCCGCAGCCGAGGAGGTGGTGGCCACCGCCGCCGAGAACTACACGGAAGCCTCCGTGCTGGTTGACGCCGCCGCCGTCGCCCTAGCTACGGCCGAGACTGAGGCTGCGGAGGCCGCCGAGCGCGAGAGCGAATCGCGCAGTCGCCTCGTCGAATCTTTCCGGAGGCAGACCCGCAACGGCGCCCCAAATGCGATGTCGATGATTACCGGCGCCACCGACTTATCCGACGTGATTTCCCAGGGAGCCGCCCAACGGGCGGCCAGCCGTCAGCTGGTCGCGGTGCTTACCGAAGCCATGACGGCGCGAGCTGCCGCCACTGCCGCGGGGGTCAGGTGGGAGGCGGCCAGCGAGGTATATCAAGAGGCGTCAGAAGCCGCGCTGGCCGCTCTGGAGATCGCCTATGAGGCGCAGGTTGCGCTGGAGGCGCGGCAAGCGGCTGCGGAGGCGCGACGGGATGCGCTGATCGTTGAGCTGGCCGGACTGCGGCAGACCACGGTCGCAATCGAGCGGCAACGGCAGGACGAGCGCGAGCGCATCGCCGCCGAGGAGGAGGCCCAGCGGATTCGCGACGAGCTGGCGAATCAGGCGCAGCCGACCCCCACGCCCACCCCCACCGCAACACCCACCCCGTCGCCGTCACCGACCGCAACCCCATCACCTTCGCCAACCAGCACACCGACGGCTTCACCAACCAGCACACCGACGGCTTCACCAACCAGCACGCCGACGGCTTCACCGCCTAGCACGCCTACGGCCACGCCGTCTCCGACGGCCTCGCCATCGCCTTCGCCAGCCCCATCGCCAGAGGTGACACCCACCCCGTCACCTCCCCCTTCGCCGCAGCCAACCCCGGCCCCCGGCGGCACTAGCCGAGGCACGGCAGCGCAGGGACAGGCGGCCGTGGAGTGGGCGCGGGCTAGGCTCGGCGAGCCGTATCAGTGGGGTGGCACCGGCAATCCTGGTTGGGATTGTTCCGGGCTTACCCAGGCGGCCTGGCTCGCTCAAGGCGTCAACATCACACGCACCTCGCGTTCGCAGTGGCACGCCGTGGGCAGGGTGGAACTGACCGAGCTGCGGCCCGGTGACCTGCTGTTCTGGGCTAGCAACCCGGCCAACCCAGCCACCATCAACCATGTGGCGATTTACGCGGGCGGCGGTATGCAGATTCATGCCCCGCGACCGGGCGTGCCGGTCGAAGAGGTACCGGTTCGTTGGACCGCCAACATGATGTCTTTTGCTGGTCGCCCATAACTGCCCGGTGGCCACCCGTCAAGCGTCGTTTGGCGACGCTCTACCATCCGATATTGGCCAGATGTTGTTGGGCTGGATTGACCTGAGCCAGGGTGGGCGGGTTAGTTGTTTCTATGGTTATCCCCAGGAGTTATGTCCGACGTTCACGAGTCCGTTTCCGGGTGATTGTTGCTGCCGCCGTGGCTGCTGCCTTAGCTTTCCCGCTTGCCCCAGCGGTCGCGGCTCCCGTGGATCCTGCCGCTGAGCAAGTCATCGCCGCGATTTCCGCAGGCACTTCTCATTCGATGACATTGCGTTCCAATGGTTTTGTGTATGCCTGGGGTGATAACAGGAGTGGTCGGCTGGGTGATGGCACCACTATTGCTAGGCATACTCCGGTGCGGGTATTGACCGACGTGACCGCGATTTCCGCCGGCGGCTCACATTCGATGGCGCTGCGTTCTGATGGCTCCCTGTACACCTGGGGGAGTAACGCTAGTGGGCAGTTGGGTGATGGCACCACGATTGAGCAGCATGAACCGATGCGGGTGTTGACCGGGGTGACGGCGATTTCCGCCGGGGGCTCATATTCGATGGCGCTGCGTTCTGATGGCTCCCTGTACACCTGGGGAAGCAACGGGTGGGGGCAGTTGGGGGATGGCACCACCAATGAACGGCGTACTCCGGTGCGGGTGTTGACCGGGGTGACGGCGATTTCCGCCGGCGACATGCATTCGATGGCGCTACGTTCTGATGGCTCCCTATACACCTGGGGGAATAACGCTAGTGGGCGGTTGGGTGATGGCACCACCAATGATCGGTATACCCCAGTGCGGGTGTTAACCGAGGTAACGACGATTTCCGCAGGTTGGATACATTCGATGGCGTTGCGTTCTGATGGCTCCCTGTACACCTGGGGAGGAAACCTGGCTGGGCAACTGGGGGATGGCACCACCAATGCCAGGCATATTCCGGTGCAGGTGTTGACCGGGGTGACCGCGATTTCTAACAATAACGCGCATTCGATGGCATTGCGTTCTGATGGTTCCCTGTACACCTGGGGGGACAACTTTGGCGGACGGTTGGGGGATGGCACCACCAATGACCGGCATACTCCGGTGCAGGTGTTGACCGGGGTGACGGGGATTTCTGCTGGCGGCATGCATTCGATTGCCTTGCGTTCTGATGGCTTTGTGTATGCCTGGGGTGGTAACGGCTTCGGGGAATTGGGGGATGGCACCACCGATGACCGGCATACTCCGGTGCGAGTGCGCGGTGTTGGCGGTGTTGGTCATCTGAACCTGGCTAATTCGGTCGTGGTTACCTTGGCGGATGGTGGTTCTGGTTCGGCTTCGCCTACTGCGGCGGTTGCTGGTGCTCCGGTGGCCTTGACGGCAACGCCTGATGCTGGTCAGCGGTTTGTGCGGTGGGAGGTAACACCGAATGTGGTGTGGGCTGATGGTTCTTCGGCCACGACTAACCCGGCAACGTTTGCAATGCCAGCTAGCGCGGTGACGGTAACTCCAGTGTTTGCGACACTCCCGACATCAACCCCAACCCCAACCCCAACCCCAACCCCAACTCCGACGCCGACCCCTACGCCAACTCCAACCCCAACCCCGACTCCGACCTCAACCCCAACTCCAACTCCAACCCCTACGCCAACTCCAACTCCAACCCCACCGCCCCCGGCATTTGGGTGGGTATGCCCGGCCACGGCGAGGTTTACCGATGTTGGGGTTGGTTCTCAGTTTCATTGCTACATCGAGTGGTTGGCGGCCACCGGGATCACTACGGGTTGGGCTGATGGCACGTTTCGCCCCGGAGCCAACGTAGAACGTCAGGCTATGGCCGCGTTCCTCTACCGGGGCCTAGCAAGCTCGGCCGGGTTTACCACTCCTAGCGCCGCGACGTTCAACGACAAGAACCTGACGGATACGTTCTTCCGTAATGTGGAGTGGCTAGCTAGCTCGGGTATTACTCGTGGTTGGGATATGGGTACCCACTGGGAGTTCCGTCCCGGAGCCAATGTTGAGCGTCAGGCTATGGCCGCGTTCCTCTACCGTGCGGCTGGTTCCCCGGCGTTTACTGCCCCTGCTACGGCTACGTTTAGTGATGTTCCGGTGGGTGCAGCGTTCTTCCGGGAGATTGAGTGGCTGTACTCCACCGGCATCACCACCGGCTGGGATCTAGGTACTCACCGCGAGTTCCGTCCCGGAGCCAATGTTGAGCGTCAGGCGATGGCCGCGTTCTTGTCCCGCGCCTTCAACAACGGCCACCTGAGCGACGCTCACCTCAACCGCCCGTAACTAACCCTTGTTTGATGTTGTTCGTTTTGTGGCTAGGGGGTTGACCTAGGCTGTGGTGGGAGGGTTAGTTGTCTGCATGGTTATCCGCAGG
Source organism: Promicromonosporaceae bacterium (assembly GCA_009780755.1). Taxonomy (GTDB): domain Bacteria; phylum Actinomycetota; class Actinomycetes; order Actinomycetales; family Cellulomonadaceae; genus Xylanimonas. The sequence goes on from WQZL01000001.1 coordinate 46,652, forward strand.
CGTTCTGTTCGACGTTCACAAGTCTCTTTCCGGGCGATTGGTGCTGCCACCTTGGCTGTCGCCTTAGCCCTCCCGTTTGCTTCGGCGGTCGCGGCGCCCGTGGCTCCTACCTCTAAGCAAGGCATCGCCACTATTTCCGCAGGCAGCGCTTGGTTTTCGATGGCGTTGCGTTCCGATGGCTCCCTGTACACCTGGGGAAGCAACGAGTGGGGGCAGTTGGGTGATGGCACCATCACTGGCCGTCATACTCCGGCGCGGGTGTTGACCGAGGTGACGGCGATTTCCGCGGGCAGCGCACATTCGATGGCATTGCGTTCTGATGGTTCCCTGTACGCCTGGGGGGCTAACTGGATTGGACAGTTGGGTGATGGCACTACCGCCTCCGGAGTGCCTACTCCGGTGCGGGTGTTGACCGGGGTGACGGCGATTTCCGCCGGCGGCTCACATTCGATGGCGTTGCGTTCTGATGGCTCCCTGTACGCCTGGGGCACAAACCAGGTGGGGCAGGTGGGTGATGGCACTAACGACATCGGAATACTTACTCCGGTGCGGGTGTTGACCGGGGTGACGGCGATTTCCGCCGGCGGCTCGCATTCGATGGCATTGCGTTCTGATGGCTCCCTGTACACCTGGGGGGCTAACTGGCGCGGGCAGGTGGGTGATGGCAGTAACGACTTCGGAATACTTACTCCGGTGCGGGTGTTGACCGGGGTGACGGCGATTTCCGCCGGCGGCTTACACTCGATGGCGTTGCGTTCTGATGGCTCCTTGTATGCCTGGGGTAGTAACGAATTTGGGCAGTTGGGTGATGGTACTGACGCCCCCGAAAGGCGTACTCCGGTGCGGGTGTTGACCGGGGTGACGGCGATTTCTGCCGGCGGGCACCATTCGATGGCGTTGCGTTCTGATGGTTCGTTGTACGCCTGGGGAAACAATGAGAGCGGGCAGGTGGGTGATGGCAGCACCACTGACCGGGCTACTCCGGTGCGGGTGTTGACCGAGGTGACCGCGATTTCTACAAGCATCAGCCATTCGATGGCGTTGCGTTCTGATGGGTTTGTGTATGCCTGGGGTGGTAACAGGTACGGGGGGTTGGGTGATGGCACCACCGATGACCGGCCTACTCCGGTGCGGGTGCTGGGGCCTGAGGGTGTTGGTTATCTGAACCTGATGGTTCACCCGATCGCGGTTGACACGGCTCTTGGTGGTACGGCTTTGGCTACACCTGCTGCCGAGGCCGTGGGGAGGCCGGTGGTACTGACGGCAACACCTGCCGCTGGTCAGCAGTTTGTGCGGTGGGAGGTAACCCCGGACGTGGCATGGGCTACCGGTTCTTCAGCCACGACTAACCCGGCAACGCTTGTGATGCCAGCTAGCGCGGTGACGGTAACTCCGGTGTTTGCAGAACTCCCGGCAGCCACGCCAACCCCAACCCCAACCCCGACTCCGACCCTGACGCCGCCAACATCTGGGTGGGAGTGCCCGAGTACGGCCAGGTTTACCGATGTTGAAGTTGGTTCTCAGTTCCACTGTCACATTGAGTGGCTGGCGGCTACCGGGATTACTACTGGTTGGGCTGATGGCACGTTCCGTCCCGGAGCCAACGTAGAACGCCAAGCGATGGCCGCGTTCCTCTACCGGGGCCTAGCAAACTCGGCCGGGTTTTCCACCCCAGGCACGACAACGTTTAGCGACAAGAACCCAACTGATACGTTCTTCCGTAACGTCGAATGGCTAGCCAGCTCGGGTATTACTCGCGGCTGGGACATGGGTACCCACTGGGAGTTTCGTCCGGGGGCTAATGTGGAGCGTCAGGCGATGGCCGCGTTCCTCTATCGAGCGGCTGGCTCTCCGGTGTTTACCGCCCCTGTTACGGCTACGTTTAGCGACGTCCCGGTAGGTGCAGCGTTCTTCCGAGAGATCGAGTGGCTGTACTCCACCGGCATCACCACCGGCTGGGACCTAGGAGAGTTCCGACCCATAGACACAGTAGAACGCCAAGCTATGGCCGCATTCCTCTACCGCGCCTTCAACAACGGCTACCTAAACGACACCCACCTCAACCACCCGTTTGGTCCCCTCCCGTTGGTTGAGTAGGGCCACCACCGCTACGGCGTGTGGTATCCGGCGTTGCGGGCGCGCTCGAAGGAGCGCTCGATCTCGGCCTCGGCCTCGGCACGGTCCACCCAATGGGCGCCCTCTACCGATTTGCCCGGCTCCAAGTCCTTATACACCTCGAAGAAGTGCTGAATCTCCAGGCGGTGGAAGTCGGAGACATCGTCGATGTCCTGCCGCCAGGCGGCGCGTTGCTCGTTGGCGGGCACGCACAGCACCTTGTCGTCGCCGCCAGCCTCATCGCGCATGCGGAACATGCCCAGCGCCCGCGCCTTAATCAGACAACCGGGGAATGTCGGCTCATCCAGCAGCACCATCGCGTCCAGCGGATCGCCGTCGTCGCCCAGGGTGCCCTCGATGAAGCCATAGTCGGCGGGGTAGCGCGTGGAGGTGAACAGCATCCGGTCGAGCCGGATGCGGCCGGTGTGATGATCCACCTCGTACTTGTTGCGCTGCCCCTTGGGAATCTCGATGGTGACGTCGAACTCCACGATTGCTCCTTAAGCGTGATCTTGTGGGACAAGTCTGCCACGCCCCGTAAAGATTCGGTGTACCTTTCGGCGCCGAATAACGGCTCCCGACGTGCCACGACGTAACATCGTTGCGGGAAGTGTTAGAACCTTAGGTCACGAGGGAAGGACAGACGATGGGTTGGCGCGGACGAGCCACTGCGGCCACGCTGACCTTTAGCGTGCTTATCGGCGGTTATCTGGTACTCGATGCGCATGACGTGGTGCCTGGAATCCTCACGCTGGCGCCGCCACCGCCGCAGCCCGCGCCGTTTCCCACCGCTCTGGCCGCCACCATCGGCCCAGAACCGGTTTCCGTGCTGCCTCGGCTGCCGGAAGATGCGCCGGTTCCCGATTCTGGCGATGTGCAGATAATGGTCCGGGCCTTGGCCTCCGAGGAGCGGCTGGGTGAACGAGTTGGTGTCATCGTTATCGACGCGCTCACCGGTGACGTGTTGGGTTCGGCGGCGCCATACTCACAGTTCGCTCCGGCCTCGACTCAGAAGATTCTGACTGCGGTGGCCGTCCACAATGAGCTGGACGTGGAGTCAACGCTGGATACCGTGGCGATGTTGGATCGGACCAACCGGGTGACACTCGTGGGCGGCGGAGACATGCTGCTCGCCGCCGGAGCGGGCGACCCAGCGGCGATCAACGGGCGAGCCGGACTCGGCGATCTCGCCGATCAGGTGGCCGGGAGGCTCCGCGAGGCGGGCGTCACCGCCATCCTGCTCAGCTACGAGGATTCGATGTTTACCGGGCCGACGGTGGCCGCCGCCGTGCCAGCCGTCGATGTGGCCTCGGGACACATCGCCCCCGTCGCCTCCCTGGCGGTCAATGTGGCCGCCAAGGGAGATGAGCCGCGCGGCCCCCGCTACCCCGACCCAGCGTTGAATGCCGCCGAGGTATTCGCCTCCCAGCTGCGACAACGAGGCATTCGGGTTTCCGACCGAATTGAGCCATCTCAGCCAGCGGAGGATGCCATCGAGATCGGCCGGGTGCATTCGGCGACGCTGCGCGAGATTTCCGCCTGGACCCAACTGCGCTCGGACAACACGCTCACCGAGGTACTCGGCAGGCTGGTAGCCATCGAGATGGGGCACCCCGCCACCGGCGAAGACGCCCTGAACGCCGTACTCGAATCCCTGGAGTCGCTGGGCATCAACACATCTGCCGCCGCCCTGGTTGACCTATCGGGGCTGGGACGCGGCTCGCTCATCTCGCCGAGGCTGCTCGCGGATATTACGCTGGCAACGCTCAACCCGGAACACCCGCACCTGCGGGATGTGTTCACCGACATGCCCATCTGTGGGCTGAGCGGCACGTTGGCCCTGCGCTGCCCCAACGATAATCCGGCCCTCGGAGTGACCAGGGCCAAGACCGGCTCGCTGCCGGGTGTGCGCGGGTTGGTGGGCACGGTGATGACGAGCGATGATCGCCTGCTGGTATTCGCCATCAACGCCGATGAGATACCGGTCGCCAGCCTGTTCGGGGCGACGATCATGTATGACCTGTTTGTCGGCCAACTGGCCGCCTTTGACAGCCCGGACTGGCCCCCGCCGCCAGCCGAAGACGACGGCGAGGAGACTGGCGATGACTAAGCACAGGCCCAAGGCGTGCCCGGTGCACGAGCCGACGCCAGAGGAGGTAGCCGCCGGGGTTGAAATGGTTGATTGGCAGGCCGCCGCCGAGTTCGCGGCCCGCGTCGCCCCACCCGGCCCGATTGCCACCCACGCCGAACTGAGCGACCTAGTAGCTGGCCTGCGCCAAGCAGCGGCCACGGCCATCGACCCGGTTCTCGCCACCACCCAAATGACCCCAGTGACGGGGTTTAGCCCGGTTTACGTGGTGGATCGCGCCCGCTGGGTGGAGGCAAACACGCAGATGATGGCGGCCATGACGGCCCCGCTTGCGCAATCGTTGGCCGCGCACCAATCGAAGCCCACGCAGGCAACCCAACTGGTCAGCGGCCTACAGGCGGGCGCCCTCCTGGCCGCCCTCTCCTCTCGCGTGCTTGGCCAGTTCGACCCGTATGCCGCAGCCGATGGTCGCCTGCTGCTCGTGGCCCCGAATGTATTGCGGAATGAACGGCAAATGGGGGTGGACCCGCACGATTTCCGGCTGTGGGTGTGCCTGCATGAGCAGACCCATGCGCTTCAGTTTGCTGCCGCGCCGTGGCTGGCCGAACACATGCAGGGCCGCATCGGTGAACTGATGTCTGGCATAGTCGGCGATGCGCTAGCTAGGTCGCAGGCGCCGCTGCGGGAGCGGCTTGCTCTGGCGTGGCGAACCCTCACGGGTGTACTCACGGGGGTGTTCCGCGCCGATGGCCCGGCGCCATTCGAGCGGCTGATGACTCCCGAGCAGCGCGCCGAGCTGGCGGAGATCACCGCCGTGATGGCGTTGCTGGAGGGCCATGCCGATGTAATCATGGACGATGTCGGGCCATCCGTGGTGCCGTCCGTGGCGCAGATTCGCGCCAAGTTTGAGAAACGACGGGATGGGGAGGGCGCCTCGCGAGCCGATGCGCTGCTGCGGCGCCTGATCGGCATGGATGCGAAGCTGGCGCAGTATCGCGATGGCGCCATGTTCGTGCGAGGTGTTGAGGAGCGGGTAGGTCGCGAGGGATTCAACGCCATCTGGGCCTCTCCCGACACGCTGCCTCGGGCTGCCGAGATCGCCGATCCCGCCGCCTGGATCACCCGCCTCGGCGGTTGAGCCTGACGGAGCCATCCATATGAAGGCCAGCTTTGTCGAAGTAGCCGCCGTGCGGCTTGCCGTCCAGCGGCAGCTGGCCGCGCTGGCGCTCGCCCCGAATGACCTCGTTTTGGTGGCCTGCTCTGGCGGGGCCGATTCGCTGGCGCTCGCCTCGGGGCTGGCCTATGAGGCCAACCGAGTGGGCCGTTCGACGCGCAGCAAGGGTTTTGCGATCCGGGCGGGTGCCGTCATCGTAGATCATGGCCTACAACTCGGTTCGGCCGAGGTGGCCACCGCGACGGCGACCCGCTGCCGAGCGTTGGGCCTAGACCCGGTGCTGGTGCGACGGGTGTCGGTGCCGCAGGAGTCTGGTGGGGCCGGCCCCGAAGGGTCGGCGCGAGCCGCCCGCTACGCGGCATTGGCTGCGGTGGCGACCGCTTTGGAGGTCAAGGCCGTGCTGTTGGGTCACACCCTTGACGATCAGGCCGAACAGGTGCTGCTCGGCCTGGCACGGGGGAGTGGAGCGCGGGCGCTGGCCGGAATCCCGGCCGCTCGCGGTCTCTATCGTCGCCCGCTACTGGGCCTGCGTCGCGTAGAGCTTCGCGCAGCGTGCGCCGCCCAAGGTTTGACCTGGTGGGACGACCCCACGAATGACCTGCCGGAAGCGTTGGCCGCAGGTGTTCCCCTGCGCACCCGCGTCCGCCATGAGCTGTTGCCCGCCTTGGAGCAGGTACTCGGCCCCGGTGCCGCAGAATCGTTGGCGCGCTCGGCAAATCAGCTTCGCGACGATGCCAACGCCCTAGACGAGCTGGCAATTGAATTGCTGGCAGCCGCCACCATTTCCGCGTCATCCTGCGCGAGCGTCAGCTTCCCCACGTCATCCTGCGCGAGCGTCAGCTTCCCCACGTCATCCTGCGCGAGCGTCAGCGAGTCGCAGGACCCAGACATCCCGCCGCTTGCCCTCCACCTCCCCACCCTGGTCGCCGCTCCGCGGGCCATCCGCACGCGCGCGCTGCGCCTCGCGGCCCTGGCTGTCGGCGCCCCCGCGTCGGCCCTAAACCACCGTCACGTTGCCGCACTCGAAGCCCTTGCATCAGATTGGGCCGGACAAGGCGACACATTTTTGCCATCGGGGGCGAGTGCGGGTCGAGAGTGTGACACGCTTTGGTTTCGCCGGGGGCCGGAGTAGCCGCGCCCTATCGATCCTCATAAGGAGTACAAGTGGACCACTCTGACGTTGCCGCCGATCTGACTAACGTGCTGCTCACCCAAGAGCAGATTCAAGCCCGGTTGGCCGAGCTGGCCGCAGAGATTGACCGCGATTATGCCGACCGCGACGTGCTGCTGGTGGGCGTACTCAAGGGTGCGGTGATGGCGATGGCCGACCTGTCGCGCCTGCTGCACATTCATGCGGAAATGGACTGGATGGCGGTTTCCAGTTACGGCAGCGGCACCAAGTCGAGCGGTGTGGTGCGGATTCTCAAGGATTTGGATGCGGACCTGACCGGTCGTCATGTGATGATCGTCGAGGACATCATCGACTCGGGCCTGACGCTGTCGTGGCTGGCAGCGAACTTGCGTTCGCGCGGTCCGGCTTCGGTAGAGATTGCCACCGTACTCCGCAAGCCGGATGCGGCCAAGGTGGAGGTGGATGTCAAGTACGTCGGCTTCGACATCCCCAACGCCTTTGTGGTCGGCTACGGCCTCGACTACGCCGAAAAGTACCGCAACCTCCCCTTCATCGGCACCCTAGCCCCCCACGTCTACTCCTGAGGGTCTGCTGGACGCTTTGGAATAAACACAAGCGCCCATCGATACCCATCCGCAGAACCTAGACCCGGCGGTGGTTGTTAACTCTGGGTTCTGCGACTCGCTGGCGCTCGCGCAGAATGACAATGGAATTCATTTCGCGGATTAGTGGTTGAGCAGACCTCGGTGGTTGAGTAGGAGCGAGGTACGAGCGACGTGTCGAAACCACCACTACCGCTGCATGGGGTGGTTTCGATTTGTTTGCGGGTGGCTCGAATTGAAGTCGGGGAAAGTGGTTGGTGGTATCTCTTGCGTGTCGTGTTGGACGGGCGTATAATTGGGGTATGGAAACCATCCGGAATCCCCAGCCAGTCAGTGCGTTGTGTGT
>WQZL01000002.1 GCA_009780755.1 Promicromonosporaceae bacterium
GCCAGATGGCTCGCCATCGAGTATCGAGGTGGCGGCATGCGAGCCGAGTACATCGTCATCAACGCCAGCAGATGATGAGCAGGGCTCAGTTACGACAACAGGGTCGGCGCCAACGCCGCCAAGATGGGAAGTCATCTCTGTCTCCGTCAGTATGTGATGCCGTCACCGGCGTAAACGGGTAAGGGAAGGCCAAGACAGCCCCGCCCAGGCGGGGCCGCTCGACTCGATTAGGTCAAAATGGCGGCGGCCCGTCCGCCACCGGGGCATCGGCTGCCGCCCAAGGATCATGATCGCTTGTGTTCTCAGCTGACGTAGGCGCCTGTGGCGCTCCGCCGCCCGCGTTGAAGATGAAGCCGCCAGGGCCGGTGCGTTGTTTGCGGGTTACCTGCGCGGTCGCGTTGCGTAACGAGGGGCCGATCTCATCGACCTGTAATTCGTAGGCGGTACGTTTTTCGCCTTCGCGGGTTTCGTACGAGCGCTGCACCAGGCGACCTTGTACGATAACGCGCATGCCCTTGGTCAGCGTCTCGGCTACGTTCTCTGCTGGCTCGCGCCAAATGGAGCATGAAAGGAACAGACCATCGCTGTCTTTCCATTCATTGGTCCTCTTGTCAAAGATGCGCGGTGTAGAGGCGATGCGGAAGTTTGCTACGGGTAAACCTGTTGGCGTGTACCGCAGCTCCGGGTCCGCAATGAGGTTACCTATTACTGTGATTACGGTCTCACCAGCCATGATGTATCTCTCTTTCAGGTGTAGTGGGTGAGGAGAGGGTGGGTGGCCCGCTCTTGGGAGAAAGTTTGAGGCGGGCCACCCAAGCTGGCCCCGCGTGGGTAGCGGGGTCAGGTGTTGTTAGGCGAAGTGCTTTCCGGTCTGCTTGGCTGGCCGGTTGCTGTGCCTGGTTGTAAGTAGCGCGATACCACCCGCTGCGGCTAGTACCCCAGCGGCCAGGAGCCACGGCCAGGTTTGTGTACCGGTAACTGGTAGGTCTGGCTGGATGCGCCAGGTATCACGGTGGACTGGGCCGGTGGTCTGCCCTTCAGCGTCCCACTGGCCCGTGATAACAAGAGAACCAGCTGGGAGATCAGCTACGGGGGTATCGGCGGTCACGGACGGGGCACCTGGCCTGGTGATTACCGCACGTCCTACCCAGTGCAATGCCACCGAGGCATCCGAGCCAGAACCTCCACCCCAGACAAACTGGTTCGTGCGGTAGGTACCCGGCCCGGTGAAGGGTTTAGAAACGTGGAGGAACCCGATGTGGTGACGCATCTGGTAGGCACATTCGAGCAGGCCCAACGCATCGATCACGGGCGTTACACCAGGAATTATCTCGATACGCCAGTCCACACACGTGCTTGGTATCTCGAACACGTCAGCCCCGAGGGATACGTTCGCGTTCATGCCCCTGGGCACTTCGCCCTGGAAGTGAATCTGATCGAAGAAGTAATCCCCGCGACGCGCGACATTGTCTCGGCCTGTGAAGCCTGATGTGGTGGATAGGTCAACTACGTAGATCACTTCGGTTGGCCACCCACATTCATCTTGCCAGAGCAGATCACCTACCGGGGTGTAGACCCTGGCGCGGAAATGCCAGCGCCCAACCCGGTCAAGATCATGTGCCCAACCGGTGTAGTACGTGGCCCAACCATCAGCGTCAACTAAGGCAGTACCGACCGTGATAAGAGCCGATTCCCATACCTGGTTACCTGGCACACAGACCAGTTCTTGGCCAGGAGCGTTGAAGAACTGCTCCACGCGGATGGTCGAACCAGCTGGCACAAGATTTCGGTTAATCAACACCCGGTCACGAGAGCGATCACCAATCTTGCCGATAGCCTCTCCTCGTGGCCCACGAATCACGTGGTAGCCAGTCAAAGCATCATCAGAAGCCCCAGACGGGAACACCAACGCCACAGTTGAGGCCAGTGGTGGGTCAATAACCCACCACTCATCTTCGTCTTCGACTGGGCGCCCGGAGATTACGCCTATGCCTTCGATGCGGGCGCGGTTAGCGTGTATCTCGTTGTCTTCTAGTCCTTCGAGGATGCCATCACACCCGAACCGCTCACCGGGTAGGAGTACGAGTAGTTCGCCATCAGAGGTGATGAAGTAGCCCTCGGCATTCCATTCGTAGTCACAGGTCCAGCCGGTAACGTCTGGGCCGTAGAGGGTGGTGTCAGTAAACCGTAGCCAAGAAAGAGGTTCGGTGCGGTTGTTCGTAAACGAGACCCATACTTCGACTGATGCGCCGGGTCCGACCAGGAGTGCGGTGTAGATGTTGTCGGCGTCTACGCCGGTCATGCGGTAGGCCGGGACTTGTGGCAGCATCGAGGACGCCATGCCTGTTTCTGGGGTGCCAGAGACATAGGTCGCGATAAAGAAATCACCACCATCTGGGCAAGGAGTCATCGTGGTCCCTGCTGGGATCACTTCACCCGCATCAGGGCCATAGGTGATTGTCACGTCTCTGGTTACGCGTAAGAACGCGCCTCCTGAGACCCGATCTAGCCTGACCGCGTTGCGGTCATCAACGAGCGGGACAAGGGCGTAAGCGATGTTGTTATCGGCATCGCCCATGTTGCCGTCCCCTGCGCCAAGCCAGAACCCATGACCTTTTTCGACGTCGATCCCTGGGCCGTCTTCGGTGTGGATGTACCAGTAATCAAAGTCCGAGTCCTCACGATCTGAGACCACGCCACGACCGGTGACGGTAGCGCGGTTTGCGTGTAGCTCGCCTGGTTCCATACCGGTTAGTACCCCTTCACCGAAGATCCGGTGTGAGATGTAAGCGGTAGTGGGGTGAAGTACAACGAGTTCCCCGAGAGTGCCCTGGTGGTAGTAGCGGAACATGTTGTTCTCGTCTAGGGTTATGACCTTTGCCCAGGCGGCCCCGAGTAGGCACTCGGTGTCGTCTTCGTTACAGGTCACAGAGTGATCGAGGAACTCCACACCCCAGACAATGTTTTCTACCGGGCGGTCGCCTTCGATTGTGGTATCGGTAAAGGTGATCTCAGTGACAGGTTCATCGCCGGTGTTCGTGATCGCAAAATACACCGGAACATCCAACCCCGGCAACACGCTGGCGGCGGTTTCGATGGTGTCCGCGTCCAACCCGGTCAACACGACTGTTCCTAGACGCAGGACCGCGGGCATACCAGTGGGGTCGAACCCTTCTAGCTCGGTAAGGTTCACGAAGAACCCTTCAGTATCCGAAGCGATCAGAGTATCTGCGCTAAGGGTGAGCCAGCGGGTGAGGGAGGCCCAGCCGCCCTGGTCTTGGTTACCCCATGTTTGGTGGTCACGGTAGACCAGTACCCGCACATCACGAGACAGGACAAACGTGCCTTCCCCGCGCCATAGCAGCGCGGACCAGTCCTCGATAGCCGGGATGGCGAGTTCGATCTGGCCGTGGTTATCCGGGGCGTCCTGGTTCGAGCCTTGTCCTGGAGGCAGCGGGCGGCCGTGGCTCTTCTCGATGTCGAGCGAGGGACCAAACGCGCGGACGTACCAGTAATCAAAGTCCGAACCCTCACGATCTGTGACCACGCCACGACCAGTGGTCTGCGCGCGGTTACCGTGTAGCTCCCCACGAGCCAGGCCTGGTAGAACGCCGCGGCCAAAGATCATCTCACCAGGTGCATACAGGCTGCCTTGGATGTGGACCCCAGAAGAGGCACGAACAAGTATCTGACCGCCCGGTAGACGGGCAATACCTGAAGACAAATCCAACACCACCCGGTCATCCTCGCGGCACAGCCCAGAAGGATCCCCATTGGTACAAATCCACCAAACAATGTCTTCTACGTCCGTGTCACCCTCGACCGTGGTATCTGTGAGCGTGATGTGATGAACATCCTCGCCACCAACGTTAGCCCAGGTGAAATACACGCCAATCGGGCGGCCAACCGCGACCACCGCAGCAGTAGCCACAGTGTCAGCATCCAAACCAGTCAACACCATCGATTCCAGACGCAGGAGCGAGGGCATAACCACCGGGTCAAACCCAACCAAGACAGATAAGTCAACAAAGAAACCTTGACTGTCAGACTCAATCAACGTCTCAGAACCCAGGGTGATCCAACGGCTGGCTTCTGCCCAACCACCCTCGTACTCATCACCCCATTCTTGGCGGGCTGAGTAAACCAACACGTTAACCTCGCGCAACAACTCGAACTCCCCGTCGCCGAGGTAAGCCAACGCTGACCAATCCCCGATGTTCGGGGCGACCAGTTCGATGCCGTTCCAGTTGTTTGGCAGGTCAGCACCTGAACCGATACCAGGAGGCAGGTGCGTTCCGTGGCTCTTTTCTAACGCAACCCTGGGGCCAGGCAGGTTACGCGGGCGCATCCAGGCGACCCGAGCCATCTGCCGCTCATCATCAGCGCGGCTCAAGAACGGCTCAGTACGAGCATCCCCTGCGAAATCAAGAACAAACACGTAGTAACCCGCGGCGCATTCCATGCGCAAGTTCCCAGGACAAGGCGCCCACCAGTCCTCTCCTGGTGGTCCCATCGGAGCAGGCGGTAAACGCAGGTCACCAAACCCAACCTCCCACATCCCATACGGCGTGGTAATCGAAGTAGCCCCAGCCGCCACGGTCACACGACCATGCTCTGGGGTGCCCTCAGGCACCACAGCGGTATCGAACATCTCCCGAACCGGACCCATCAACGCAATATCTGCCGTGAGCTGGTCCGGCGCCCACCAACCCGGTACCCCAGCAAACTCACCCTGGGTGGCTGGCATAAACGAGATCGTCATATCATCACCAAACCGGCCGCCCGGAGCGACATTAAACTCATGGGCAACCGAGAACTTACGGATACGACCCAACACCGAGTGCGTCTCTTCGCCTACCCACCAATCGGTGTCATAAGCAGCAAACAACGCAGTCTCCTGACCGTGAGAAGTCCACGTATAAAACCCAAACGGGCCACTATCAGGACGCGGTAGACCCAAGCGCGGAGACGGCACAGTAATCATGGTCAACTCACGAGCAGTACACACCCGCTGCGTACCCACCCCAGTAAACGTAGCGTCTACCGAGTCCCACGGAACAAAATTCGTGAACGCAGGAGTTACATCCGCCCACGGGCGACGAGACTGGGCCTGGTCAAACGGGCCACGCACATCATTACGCACCAACCACACACCAGGACTCGCATCCGCACCAAAACCCGTATGAGGCCACTGGTCACGAGCATGCGGCAAACTGACAGTGATGTCATCACACAACGCAGTCGGCAGATCATCCTCCGTGATCCGAGCCTGAGTCACCTCCGTGACCACTCGCGGCTCAGCCGGAACAAACACCGTCTGCGAGGGCTGCCAAGCCCCATGCGACGCCGGAACAATCATCGTCCCAGACTCACCACGCAAATACGCGCTAGAGGAAACCACGATGGTGTACCACCCAGAGAACGGCAAATAGAACGTACCAATCCCGCCCGGCAAACCAAGCAAAACATCATCCCACGACGACGCCGTAAACTCGACATAACCAACCAGCATGCCAACAGGAACCGCAGTACCAGGAACATGCTGACGATCAAACGGACCATAAACCTGCGCCGTCAACACATGAGCGTAAGCCACACCATTAACCGAAGGCCAAGGAATACCAGCCTGTGCCGCGATAGCCGGAGCGAGCATCACCCGATCAGCCCACCGCTGCGCGCCACGGGCAACCACAGTATGCGTGCCCGGTACCGCCGTCGTAATCGCAATCTCAATTGGATCGACAATCACTGTTTGCGAGGGCTGCCAGTAGCCGTGTTCGGTATGGCCGAACACCTCGCGTGCCTCATCACTCATCCGCGATAGATCAGTAGCAACATTGATCGTGTAAGCGCCAGGCACACACAGCTCTCCCGTTGGGACACCGCCAATAGCGACGCCCAGCGCGAGGTCATCCCACGAAGTCGCATAGAAGAACACCTCATCAGCCGGGCCAGCCGCACGCATCGTCGCAGTCGGACGTGTGCCTACTGGCTGAATCGTGTCCCACCGCCACACGCGAGCCCTAAGAGCCAACGTCATATTCGTGCCGTCCTCATAAGTCGGCCAATCCGCGTCCTCCGGGTCAGGCCACAACCGCACCAAATCAGCCCACGCCTCACACGCAGCAATACGCTCATGCGAAACTGGAACCTCAGTCGTAATACTGAAATCCGCCTCCGTACTCACCTCAAAACGAATCACCGACGTAGACACCGGACGGTTTTCGTGCTCGAAGGCGCATTCAGGGCTGGTGCGCTCAAACGTCGGCTGCCAACCATCCGGCTCCCGCCGACACATCCCCGGATCGACGAAGTTGAACACAATGCTCCGATTTACGTAGCCGTTTCCGGTGGCTACCCAAGGGAATGCCAGCCGCTCAGTGGTGGTTGCACCAGAGAGAGTTCGGCCGTCGGCTGAGACGGTGAAGGCTGTGGGGATAGCGTCACGGTCGAACACTGCGGGGCCATCAAGAGTGATGGTGAACTCGATCCCGGCAACCCGTATGCCATCAACGGTGGCGTAAATGCCAGTGAGTTCACCGCGTGACAGTGTGGTTGTCGTGTATCCGGCTGTGGTAGTTACTCGAGGGCGAGCGTTACCAGCTAGCGTCCACAATCGTTGGGCCTCGGCCATGATGTGGGCTGGGGTGTTGTGCACTATGTCAATACGTGCCAGATGGGGACTGATGTTAACCCCGCCAGAGTCACGGCCCTGGTCATAGAACATCCTGACCAGCCACACCAGCGCCGCGTTAGAGGCGTGTGATTGGCTGTTCTGGCCTTCGAGGTAGTTAAAGACCCAGGCCAGGCGAGCCATTGCCTCAGCTTGGGCTGCGGGGTTGACCACGCCAGGTTCTCTGGAGATTGGCTCGTCTAGGTTGTTAATCAGCCAGTCAACCTGGCCAGGTAAGAAGTGGTCATGACTGACCAACAACAGCAGTGCATCACCAGTTGGAGCGGTAGCTGGCTGTGGAACCGCCGCTTGGGTCGCGGTCTGGTTAAACCCATAATGGGTTGCGTAGCAAATTGCCCACCGGCCATCAGGCCCAGCCAGCGGAGCGAATCTCGGGTCAGCCGACCCGATGTTCGTATTGAACCGGTAACCCGGAGCAACCACCGGCGGGACCGCTGGAATCTGAACAGCAAGATCAGGACTCCGCATCCAACTGTGCGGCAACACCGCCTCAACCAACGGAGCCACCAAAACTTCCGGCCCGGATTCGGATTCGGGTTCGGGTTCGGCGTATGCCGGCGCGGCCATTGCGCCCGCAAGAAGAGTAGCGCCCATCGCGACCACCAGTGCCCCAGCGCCCACAACGCGGAGCCTGGACAATGAACGGCCCGTCCGCCGATGGCGGCCACGGCCACCACACACTGTATTTGGATCAACACCAGATCGGTGTCTCTTCCACAAACTCATGAGAATGCTTTCCCACCGCTAAGACGCGCGCTATAGCAGGTGACGGACACACACCGCCCCACCACCGGTTGGTGAGGCGGCATGCAGTGCGTCCACCCCACACCTCAACCCCACAGCAACTACCCCCCGTTTCGATATCGGCAACACTGTCAACATGAAGGCGTAAACTGTGACACGTCCACCGATCATCTCACCGTCAGCGACGCCGAGCCATCATGGGTGCACCTGTTCTTCCCGGCACGCTGCGGGAAGAAAGGAGGTGGACAAGATGAAGATCACCGTCTTCGTCGCCAGTGAGTGCGCCTGCACATGCGAGAGGGCCAAGACCCCGAACCTCGTCATATGGTTCTCGGGAATCTCAGCCCTCAACGCGCTGGTGCACTTACTTCACCACCTGATCTAACGATCGGGTGAAGCCCAGGGCGGCGGAGTCCTACCTCCGTCGTCCTGGGTTCTACTCTAGCACCGTCCGTCCCCGCAATGCAGTGCCCTCTCCAACCACCCCGGAGCCGGCGCAAGAATCCCATGAGGCAACCCCGGAAGAGGACCAGTACGGACAGCACAGAAGTTATTAACCGGTTGCCCTTGATACATACCCCCAAGCGACCCCACGGCGATCTGGCCACACTCACAATTCAACTCACGCCACAGGGAGCGAGCGCTTTGGTGACTACCCATTTGTGAAGTGTTGAGGGGACAGGTGAGTTGCCATTCATTGTGTTCGGGGGTGCCGATTCTTGGCGGCACGACCGTGCGGTGTGCGGGTTGGGTGCAGGTGTTGTAGTTCCCGTCAAGGAAGCCCAGGGTGTAGGCGCGGTATATGAACGCGGCCATTGCTTCGCGGGTGACAGGCTGGGTTGGACGGTATGTGCCATCAGGGTGACCAGTGGTGATGCCACGAGCGCGGAGCCATTCAATCTCGTGATGGAAAGCCCCACCCCACCCAACGTCAGTGAATGTCGCGTACATAGTGCCGTTGAACGTTGGGCACCCGGCAGCGCGGAACAAGAATGCAGCCATCGCTTGACGTTCTACCGGTGCCGTGGGCCGAAACGTCCTATCTGCGTGTCCGGTAGTGATCTGGTGTCGGTTCATCCATTCGACATACCGGTGGAACTGGCTACCGCGAGGCACATCCCCAAAGGTTGCCGTAGCAGGCGCGTTGAACCGGCCAGGAGTAGCCGTAGCGCGGTAAATGAATGCGGCCATAGCCTGCCGCGATACCGGCTCACCCGGACGGAACGTGCCATCACCATAACCAGTAGTGATACCCATCTCCGCCATCCACTCAATCTGCCGATGGAACGGATGGGTTCTAGGCACATCGCTAAACCGCTGCCCTGATGCCGTCTCAGATGTGGCGTGGCCTTCGGTCTCCATGATGTACTCCGCTGTAGGCACGGTGTTGGCGTGTGCGGCAGCGGGAGCCAAGGCGGCGAAGAGCGCGGTGATGACCACAGCTACGCTGAGGCGCGCGGCCTGGTATCTGCTGAGTAGTGTGGTGTTCATGGTGATGGCTCCTTGCTGCTGTGTGTTTGGTGTTTAGGGTGCCGGATCAATTCGGGTATCGGGAGTTGCTAGGCGCGTTGTGTCTGGTTTTCCGGTTGTCATGGTCATTCCAGTGGGTTGTTGGGTGTTTGTCGAGGGCTGTCAGTGTGTGTTGTGGATTGCGTCCGAGAATGCTGCCTGTGGATGCGTAGTAGTTCGTTTCGGGAGAGTTGCGGGCTATCCGCAGGTGCCGGTGCCTTCGAAGTCGAAGGTAATTGTGGCGTTGGTGGGTGCGGTGACGCTGATTGAGGGTGCAGCGGGGATGGTCAGGGTCGCGGCGCCTGTGCCGGATGTTTGTTGGCCTCCGGCGGTGATGGTGATGGTTCCTGAGCCTTCTGCGGTGATGGTTAGAGCGCCGATTCCTGTGCAGGTGACGATGTGATTGCTCGTCGCTGGGGCTTGAGTGTCAGGTGCGTCTGGCTCTGGTGCCGGGGTTTCTTCTTCGTTGGCGGGGGTGGTGGGTTTGGATGGGGATGGTTCGGTCCGCAGGGTTGGCGGCTCTGCTGGGGTGGGAGCGGGTGGTGTCGTGGCGGTCTGTGCGGGGGATGCTTCTAGGGAGGTGGGCGTCGCGTTCGGAGTAAGCGAGGGTGTGGTTGATTCTGCTGGAGTTGTTGGGGTCGGCTCGATAGTGGGTGTCATTTCGGGTGTTGCTGTTGGGGTTGGGCTGGGTGTTTCTGCGGTGGTTATGGTTGTTGGCAGCAGGGTTGTTGATCTCAGGGTTATCCATCCTCCTGCTCCGAGGGCGATGCTGGCCGCTATAACCAGGGCGCCTACGCCAAGGAGTGCTCGCCTGCGCGGGCGCTGCTCGACCAGGGCGACATGCGCAGGGGCTAGATCAGTTGTGTTGGGTGGCTGTGTGTTCTGGTCGTGCAAGGGCGGCCACCAGGTGGTGGCGATCACGGTGGCTGGTGCTGGTGGCGTGTGCTCCTCGTCGTCGAGGCGTTGTGGCGCAATGTCGGGCGTTGCCGCGCGTTGTCCGTCGTTGCCGAACCTTATGGCGGAATGTTCTGCGTTGTCAGGCGTTGTGGCAGGTTGCTCAGGGTTGTTGGACGTTGCCTGAGAACGTAGGGCGTTGTTGGCTTGGTCGAGATCGGCTTGCAGGCCGCGGCACAGCGCGCTTGCCTGGTCGAGTTTGCTGGTGAGTTCATCGCGGTCGGCGTTCGAGCGTTGCAGGTCGTTGTCTAGCGTTGTGGCGCGTTGCTCGGCGTCGTCGTGCAACGCTCGGGTTTCGGCGGCTTCGACAGCAAGGGTTTCACAGGCTTCGAGTGCCTGGTCACGCTCGGTGGTTAGGCGTTGCACGTCCTCGTCTAGCGTTGCTGCGCGTTGCTGAACGTGGGCGAGCGTTGCTGCGCGTTGTTCAGCGTGCGTGGCTGCTTCGGTGAGCTGTTCGGCTTGGGTGTCGCATTGGGCTTTGAGTGTTTCGATGAGTTCGGCATCTTCGGGCCTGGCCTTGGTGGGTGATAGCGCGAGTTGCATGACGCGGGTGTTGAGCCGCTCCACCTCATCGCGGGCGTCCGTGGCTTCGGTTTGGGCCTGGTCGCGGGCTTGCTCAGCTGCTTTGAGGCCAGACAGTGCGCCCCTGTAGCGGTCATCAAGTTCAGCCAGCTGGCCTGCCAGTCCATCTCGTTCACGAGCGAGGGCATCGTGTTCGCTGGTTAGGCGTTGCAGCTCAACGTCAGACGTTGTGGCGCGTTGTTCGGCGTTGTCCAGCAACGCGCGAGAACGCTCGGCGTTGTCTGTTGCGTCAGCGAGTTGTTGGGTCAGGGCGTCGGCCTGGGTTTGGAGGGAGCGGCAGGTATCGCCAAGCTCGATGACTTGTTCCTCTAGCGCTGTTCGCTGCGCGGCCAGTGTGTCGCGTTCGGTGGTCAAGCGTTGCAGCGCAACGTCAGACATTGCGGGGCGTTGCTCGGCGTTGTCCGGCGTTACAGCAGAACGGCCCGCGTTGTCGGGCGTGGTTTGGAAACGTTCGACGTTGTCGGGCGTTGTGGCGGTGATGTCGTAATGCGCGGTGTCGAAGGGGTCGGGCTCGGCGGTGCTGGTGGCACGTTTGCGGTTCCAGGGCCGGTTAGCACGCCGGGCGGCTTTGCGAGCTTGTTCTTCGGCCGCTTGGGCCGCGCGCTCGGCGAGGGTGTCGGCACGGCGGGCGTTAGCGTCGGCTAGTTGTTGGGCCAGGTCGGTGGTATCGATGTTCATTGACCGCTCCATTCATCGTCTGGGTCGCCTGGTGGGTAGAGAATCTGTTGGATGTCATCGCCAGGGCGGCCATCATTGATGAGGTGGATGCCGTTGTAGGGGCGGCCGGCTTCATCGAGGGCGGGCCAGGTGAATGTGGCATGCACGTCAGGGTTGGAGGCGTAGCTGACGCGGCGAGCGTCAATGTTCTCTGCCGGTGGTGCGATGGGCGGCTCGTGGCGTGTCGCGGTACAAGTGACCATTGAGGAGCGCCACCAGTCGCGGGCGTCTTCAAGGCGGCGGCGGAACAGTCCGGGCGCTGAGGTGTCTTTTCCGCGGTGGAACTCTGTCCAGGCTCGCTCGACATCACTCATGGCGACTACCACGTCGGGATGGAGGCGCCAGCAGGGGGTGAGTTCGGGTAGGCGCCAGATGCGGCTTGCCCACTCGGCGAATCGTTCAGCTCGTTCTAGCAGGGCTTCGATTTGCCAGAGTTCAGCATCGAGCCAGTTGACGACGCCTGGATCCTCGTGCTTGAACTGTGGCCAGCCCGGGCCGATCCGAACTGCTCGGGGGATCGAATCGTCGTCTGAGTGTTCTTCATCGTTGCCGGGCGTTGTCGGGCAATGCTCGTCGTTGTTGAGCGTTGTCGGGTAACGCTCGTCGTTGTCGGGGGTTGTATCGGAATGTTCGGTGTTGCCGGGTTGTATCTGGTCGTATGCGGCCAGTGCGCGTTGGCGGGCTTCGGTGGGGGTTAGGGGAGTGGCCATTGGGTGGTTCCTTTGGGGACGACGGTGGAGGTTAGGAGTTGGCCGGGGTGGGCGGCGTGCCAGGCGCGGGAAGCTTTGATGCAGTTGGCGTGAGCTCGGTGGTGGTAGCGCACGAGGTCAACGATCATCAGCCGAGTAGAGGTTTCGAGGATCGCGGCGGTGCCGAAGGGTAGGCGCCGGATTTCGTCTGCGGTTAGGCCGGGGACTTCGCGGGTGGAGTGTGTGGTGGAGCCGAGTAGGGGCAAGCCGCCGCCGACTTGGCGGGAGGTTTCGGTGACGGTACGGGTGGGCATGAGATCGGCGATGCCTTGTAGGTATTCGGCGTTCTTGGAGTTCCCAAGGAGGATGGTCATGGAGTTGTCGCGGATGACGCCGGCGCGTTCACGGGTGTAGGCGTCTACGGATTGTTCGTAGGTCTGGAAGATCGCGACTTCTTGGACGCCTTCGCCAGCGCCGGCGGACATGACCCGCCCAGCGGCTTTCCACGCGTAGATATTGGCCAGCTCATCAAGCAGCAGGCCTTGGGGTATGACGAGACGCCCGTCAGGGTTGCGTTGGGAGACTTCACGGGTCACGTCGTTTACGTGATCGAGGAACAGGGAGTAGAACACGCCGGCAGTGCCAGCGGTGTCGTCGGTGGAGTCTGATCCGTTGGCGATCATGTAGACCGTGCCGCCGTTCAGGATGAACTCTCGGGTATTGAAGTAGCCAGGATCGCTCGGCTTGTGAGCGAAGTGCCGCCGAACTTTGTACTCGTGCAGGGGGGCGAGGGCTTGTTCAACGCCAAGCCACTTGCTGTCCTGCATGCGGCCTTCGAGAGCCTGGACGGCGGTGAGGGTGAGGTGCCATTGATCCATGAGTGGGTCATCGCGGCGCTGGGCACCAGCCAGCAGGATGTTGATGGCTTGTTCCGCAGATTGGATGTTCCGCGACCACCGGTAGACATCCTCGATGGTGAGCCCCTCCACGGCTGCTGCGTGGAGTAGGGCTTGGAGGATGCCGCCAGAGGCGGTGGCCCACACGCCGTCTTTGTTGTCCCCGCCAAGGCCGGAGGCTCCAACGAGGGTAGCGGCGCGTTTCCGGGCGACTTTTGGGATCTCGCATCCTTCGATGGCTGACCAGTTCACGTTGTGGGGATATCCGCCGACGCCGTCGGGGTTGAAGCAGTAGATCGGCCCCCAGGCTGCGCGACATACGGCTGAGGCGATCATGTTGTCCGGGCGGGTGGAGGTGGTGATGATCGAGCCGGGGTATTCGGTCAGGAATGGGATCACGAAGTGCCATCCCTTACCGGCACGGGTCGCACCGATCAGCGAGATGGGCCGCTCGACGGGTACCCACACGTCTTCGCCGTTGGAGGTGCCTAGCCAGAACCCCACATCCTGTGGGCGACGGCCACGCTTTCGTGGGTCGGCTAGTGGCGGGGCGGCGCAGCGCAGCAGCTGCGGCCCGTCATAGAAGCCTTGAGCTGGGCCTGCTACGGGCGGGGCGGAGAGTAGTTGGAGCGTCATGACTGGCCTCCAATAGTGGCTGCGGGGACGGCGACGCGTTCCCATTTCTCGGCCAGGCGAGCGCAAGTAAGGGACTCGTCTTTGGCTGTGACGGTCTTGCCGCGTTCTGCTTGATGGGCGGTAATGAACTCGAGGCCTTCGCGTACCTGGTCTGGGAGGAGTTGGGGGGCTAGGGCGTAGCCGCGGGAGAGGTCAGCTCGGGCAGAGAACTGGGAGCGCATGTCACCGCTACGAGCTATGAGTTCTTTAGCTGAGGCGTTTGCTGCGATCTCGCTACCATTGGCGATGACGCCGGCGCGAGAAAATAGGACGTGGCGGTGCTGGCGCCCGGAGTACCGGTAGCGGAACCACCAACGTGCCGCCGTGACCGTGACAACGAGCATGCCGATCCCGGCGGCTGCCCAGGGGATGAGCGCAGCATCCGGGGCGAAGCGCCAGATGAATACCCCACCGACCAGGCCGAGTAGCCAGAACATCCCTAGAGTCTTGGCGAGTTCCTTGCCGTTGAGGTCGGCCAGGTGACCATAGGCTCCGCCATGGCGTATCCACCAGCGCTTGAACCCGCGCTGCTGGCCCGGGCCTCGGATGATCGGCTTACTGTTGTTGGTCATGTGCCGAACCTTCCGGCGTCGGTGTTGATAATTCGGTACAAGTCAGGGCCGGCTACCGGGTAGACGGAGATGGGAGTGTCGTCCCCGATGTGCCACATCCCGACCCCCTGGGGGAGGGTGGTTAGGTGGCGGGCCTCGAACGCGGTGGGCTTAACGAACTCGTTGATCATGGCCATCGCTTCGTTCGACTGCCGGTAGAGCACTTTGGTGGCCGACTTGGTGATGATGCCCTTGACCTGGTTACGGTGTTCTGACCCGGCTTCACCGAACTGGGTGATATCGGCCAGCTCGTGGAAAATCAGCCAGTTTGAGCAGCGCCAGTGACCGGTCATCCGGAGCCGGTCGTCCATCGCTTGAGCTTGGGCTGGGTTCCTGATCTCGTCCCACCCTTCTTCGGAGACCACACAGCGCCACCGGCCATCCATGCTGCGTAGCGTGGCGTCGATCCAGGCAGACGAGCAGGCCGATGCGATCGCGCGGATCTGTGGGGATGCCCCGCGCAAGTGAGAGGTGTCAATGACGACCATGGGGGCAGCCGGGTCGATGTGCACGGTGGATTCGGTATCGAACATCCCGGCCATCGGGCCCCGCACCAACCGGCCGAACACTAGGGCCAGTTCGGCCGGAGCGTCGGGGCCGACCTCGACCAACATCTCGCGAGATGGGTTCTGCAAGGCGTAGACGACGCCACGGATGGTCGCGTCGACTTGTCCGTCGGCGATGGCTTCGACCACGCGGTCTAGGCAGGCTTGTTCCCGAGTGTTGAGGGTTTGGCCGTGACGGAGGGTTTCTGCGATCGATTCCAGTGCTAGGGCGCGGCGGGTTAGGACGAGCTGCCGCCACAGATGCTCGGCCATACCGGCAGGCCTGATGCCCTCATCGAGCGGGTTGAACACCTGACCGGAGCCTGGCCCGATGGAAACAACTTGCCCGCCGAGCGCGTGGGCCAGGGCGATCCATTCACCCTTGGGGTCAGAGGACACGATGACCTGCACGCCGTCTTCGATGTAGCGGACCATGCAGATCTTGACGCCCATAGACTTACCCGAGCCCTGTAACCCGAATACGACGACGTTGGGGCTGGTGACCGAACCGGCGCGGACTGGGCCCCAGGGAGAGTGGGTCCAGGGTTGGCGGCTGGTGGTCTCAAGCCCAATGATTGGCCCTTCGATGGCCATCGTGCGTGGCGCCAACATCAGCGAGAGCACGCCCATGCGCGCCGAGCTGGTCAGATGGGCTGGCACTCCGGGGGAGAGCGGCCCCCACAAACGGTGTCTGCTCCAGCGGCCGCGCCGGAGGCGGCGCGGCATGGTCGGCAGGGGCGTGTTGGTGACGGTGGTGCCAGTGATCTTGGAAAGAGCAGCAGACTGGCGGGCATGCTCATCGCGTAGCGCGCGTTTGGCATCTCGGCCACGGGCACCAACATCAGCCACGACTGCGGTGCGGAGCAGCGCATCAGCGGCTGAGCGCGCCCGCCGTCGGGAGCGGACTTGCCGCTGTGAAGCACGAACCGGCGACGACATGGTTGCTGCGGGCGCGGCTGAGACGGTCTTGCCCGGCTTGTTGGCGGTTTTAGCGGCTTCGCGGCGACCCGCGCGGGTCATTTCCACCCCAGGAGGAGGATCGATGCGTGGTGCCATTACTCGTCACCATCCCTGAACCCCAGGGGGAGCGCGGCGGTGACGAACGTGGCGAGTTGCCGGCCGCGGCAGAGGTTGACGTTCATGCCCGAGGCGGCTTGCCTGACCCACATGTCGGACTGGTCGAGCTCGTCAACGGTGCGAGCGTGGACAGTAACCCAACCCGAGTAGCTGACATCGCCGTATCCGGCTTGCATCTCCATGTGCCTGGTCTCAACGTCATCACCCTCGACTTCGGAGACAAGGGACTCGGCTCGGCCGAGCATCTTGTTGGTCTTCGCGGCCGTCTCACGGGCGACTCTGAGCTGGTTGAGGTTCTTCTCGGACTTGTGAAGGTCGAAGGGCTCCCATATCTGGCAGACGGTTCGGGGGATGGTTCCACCGGCAACGAGCTCGGTCATGACTCCGGCCCGGGCAGGGGTAGATGGCCACCGTTCGATCCACCAGGAGCGGTGAACCCCGGAGTTGGTGACCAGGTAGTCACGAGCCTCATCGACGTAAGTCACGAGCGGAGTGTCATGGGGGTGTTCCCAGCCGTTGTCTTCGAGCCAGGCCGCTGCGGCCGGATCGAATGCTAGGCGGATGGCGGCGCGGACGCCGCCGGCGCCGAGCCAGCGGGCGTTGGTGGTCAGCACGCCACAGTCGGGCATCATGTGCATGAGCCGCTCTACCCGGTTCGATAGCACCACAGAGAGCCCTTCGAGGCCACCGCCGTGGGACTCGATGTCAGCTAGGGCCTTCTTCTTGGAGATGGTGATCCCGATCAGCACGTCACGACGCAGGGTTGAAGTCATCTGGGTGCGCTCTAGCATCTGCCCGTACTCGACGCGGGTGAAGTCCCCTAGCGGGCTGGGGTCGTCGATCAGGTCAGGGGCGGGGAGCTGGTCACGGGCGGCCTCATAGGTGCGCGCCCACTGCCCGACACGGATCACCCCGGAGACCTGCGCGATCTGCCGGCACAGCTCGTTTGTTGCGTAAACCCGATTGGCTTTGACCTGGTCATCGGCCATCATCCACCCCTCAGTCTCGACCAATATCACTGCGGTGGCGGTCGGGTTTTTCGGGTTCGCATCCCACACGAGACACGCGTTGTTCCCGTACTCAACATCCAGCAAGGGCAGGACACGGGTGCGTTCCCCGACGGCGCCGGGGATCGCTATCTGGTCAGGGGCGGACTTAGCGCGCAGGGAGGGGATAGCAACGGTCTGACCGCCCAGCTTCCGGATCAAAAAAATCCCCTGAACGCACAGGATCGATAGGACTGCTCGGCCCCGGTAGGAGCAGACTGCTACGGCCCCTACTGGTAGCGTCCAGAGGAAGAATGCCTGAAACGCGCCGCCGAGATTCCCACCAAACATCCGCAACGCGGTTGGGGCGACCGCGATTATGAGCAAGATGATCTGGCGTTTGCCCAGCCCACCGAGCACTCCGGTGCGTGACAGGGGCGCGAACGTGGCCTTGGGGACGATGTCAGCTGAAGGATGATCGGTCATTGTTGCTCCCTGGTGCCAGGCGTGCTGTTACGGCCTCGGTACTGCTTACGACCACCGCCAGGCTGACTAGTGGTCGACGTGGAAATTGGTGAGGTAGGGGTGGGTCTGATCTGCCCAAACCGTTTGACCGGCCCCGTAGTGGTGCCTCGTCCGGTTGGGTTGAGGGCATACCCGCCTGCCGGGCCTTGCCCACCCCCACCCCCTGGCCGCGACCGGCCACCATCTGTTTCGCCTGTGGTACTTGGCGCGGGGGGAGTGGGGCCGACGTGAGCACGCTTGGGGGTTTGCGGGCCGCTCGAGGCCGCTCCGGCAATCCCGCCCCCGCCGAGTACGCCACCGTCGGTGACCCCGCCGCCCGTGATGCCACCACCGCCAAGCACGCCAGTGGTGCCATCTCCTGGAAGCGAGCCGCTCCCGCCGCCGCGTGGGTCGAAAACGCCAGCTGTGTCCGCCCTATCTGACCCATCAAGGCCAGACCAGGGCGCGCCGCCCGTTTCGGAGCCTGGATAATCCGCGCCGCCGAACCCGCCGACGGGTTCTGTAATTGAGCCGCCCAGGTCGGAGCCCGAAGGACTGAAGCTACCGCTGGTGCTGCCATCCGAGGGGCTGCCTGCGGTTGTATCTGACTGGTCAGCGCTAGTAGGCCCGCTGATTGGCCCTGGCGCCAGGGAGCTCAAATCACCCGTGTGCCCGCTGGCGCTGTCGGAGGTTGAGCCCTGCCCGCTGGTGTTGCGGTTTTGGCCAGGGCCACCGAGGCCAAGCGAGCTGTTGCCCGCACCTGGCTGGCCGCTGACCGGCGAGGTATCGGTGGCGTCGGCTTTCCCACCAGCGGATGCCTTGTTAGCCGACTTCTTGTAGGAGTCGTCGTCGGCCTTGCCCTTGTTGTTCGCCTCTTGAACTTTCCCGGCAAACGATCCGAGCCCGGAGAACGCGCCCTTGGCCGAGTTGACTGCCCCACCGATAGCTGGCCCTAGGTTGGCGAAAACGAACCCGACGAACTGGAACACCGCCAACGGGGCGGCTACCGCCATCATCATCCCGATAATCCCGGTGATCAACGTGTTGAACCCATCGCCTTGCGTGATGAGCAGCAGATTCAGCGACAAGATGCCAGAAATGATGGGCTTGACCAGCACGAGAGTGGTCGCCATCTCTAGCCAGCGCACAGACATCGAACGGGTATGCCGGTTCCCGGCTAAGAACAACGCCACCGGCGCCAATGCCGCCAGGAGCATCTGCCCGTAGGTGACCAGCGCGAGCACCCCAACCAGGGCGAGCAGCATGATAAACGCCCCGGCTACCACCCCGACGAGCACCAGCCACCCGACCGGGCCTTTGAGCGTGAGCGCGGCAGTAGCCATCTTGACGGCCATCAACCCACCAGCGGTCATCCCCGAGGCCACTAGGGCCGCACCAGATGGGTCATTGAACATATGCACTACCGAGTGCAGGATCTGCGCTGAAGCCCAATCCCCGATACGAATCAAGCGAGCAAAGATAATCAGCGCGGCCATCGTTGCTGGCCACGCGGCCAACGCCCACATGGCCCCGGAGATCATCATCGACCCGTTACGGGTCAGCGCGCCCTTAGCGATCTCCAGGACACACAGCGCCAGGGCCGGGAAGATCATCAGCCCAGCCCACCTAGCGGTCTGGGAAAGCACGATCGCCCACTCAGTGTCATCAATCTGAGTCAACGGGTTATTGACCGCAGCCTCGAACAGCTCAGCTACCCGGTACAGCGCGTTGATCGACTCACACGAAATCCACCCGCCAATGTCGAACGACATGTTGAACGGGTTGAGGTTGATGTACCCGCCGCAGTCCAACGGCAGAGTCAGTGGGTCAAACAACTGGTTGGCCAGATCATCACATTCCTGCACGGTATGCCCAAGGACGAGGCATCTAGGCCAAAAGTCCTGCTCGGCAATCTCTTCTGGCGGGGCAGGGCGCGGGCCACCGCCAGGCCAGGGCGCTCCTGGCCGCAGTTGAACATTTACTCTTGTGATTGAAAAAAGATCGGTGACAACTGTGCAGTAAGTGTTTAATCTAGTCTCATCATCGATGCACCATTGGGCGACTTGTTCGGGCGTCCAGTCCCAGCCCGGCTCAGCAGTATCAGCGGTATCGGCGGTAGCTGGTACTTCAAGGCCGATGAGGAAAGCCAGGGCAGCGAAGAGCGCTAGGAAAACACGGCATGCCCGAGCAGCCCACCGGGACGGGGTGGGTTGCTCGGGCACGACGGTTTTATCCACGGCCCTGTGCTTAGAACCCGTGTTCTAGGCCAGCAGCCCAAGCAACGATAGCGAACGAGGCACCGACAAGCAGCGCGCCGACAGCGCAGGCGATGGCTACACCCCAGCCGATCTGCTGAAGGATGCTGGACTTAGCGAACTTCCCGGCCAAAGCGCCCAGGATGGCGAACACCAGCAGGATGCCAAGAACCACTAAGGCAGATGCTTGGATAGCGCCTGCAATATCAACAATGATTCGTTGCCAAGGCATCAGGTCGTGCTGCATGGTCACGCCCAAGTTGGGCGGAATGTTGCCACTGCCTGAACCGGGGGCGGGTGAGGGGGTGTTGGCGCCCAGCCTGGTGGCTAAGTGTGAGGTGAGGGTGGTCATAGCGGTTCTCCTAAGGGGTAGGGAGGGTGCAGGTTGTCGGGTTAGAAGAGGGTCCAGCCCTCCATTAAGGAATGGCGCAGTGACCAGGCAACGGCTCCGGTGATGGAGCCGATGATGGTCGCGGCGATCAGGCAGATCAGGGCGCCTTGGATGTAGTCACCTGATGAGCGGCCAAAGGGCTGGATGCCGACCTTGTACGAGATTCCACCGACAATGGCCAGGATGAATGCGATGCCGACTATGACGAGCGCAGAATAGATAATGGCTCCGACGAGGTCTTGAAGCCCGCTGTGCATGGAGGCGGTGTGTGTGCTTCCTTGGGGGTCATTGGTGACCCATTCGAGATTGATTGGCGGGATATCAACGGCGCCGAGTCGGGCTGTCAGAGAAGAGGGGGTGGTTAACATGTCGCTCCTGGCATATTCCCGAACGGATGGAGCTGCACGATTCGCACTAGGCCGTCTGCTATGACCATTCCGATCTCACCGGCAACCGCGTTGAACACTGGTGGTGGTCCATCGTTAGTGTTTTCCCATTGGATACACACGAAGGCCAGCAAGCCACCTGACCCGGACTGAATGGTTGATAACTCAGTGGCGTCAAGAACCATCGGGCGAGGATGAATGTCTGCACGTAAAGCACGGTCAGATAGCTCACGCAACAGGTCATCGCCGATATATGTCTGCCCACCATCTGCTAGCCACTGAGCGTTAGCACGGCCAGCGGCTGCGTCCCACGGAGTAGTCGCTGGTGCGCCAAGCGACCAAGGCTCTACAGAGAGGTCTTCGGGCTGCCAGTAGATAAACGCTTCGCGCAGCCACGCGAGCGCGATCTGCCAGTTGTCCTGATGCTCTTCAAACGAGATCGGATCAGTAACCGGCTCAGGTGTAGCGGTCGGCTCATATCCGGCCACCGCATCGTCATCTGGCCCAGGGACAGGGTGGATCGGAGATGCGGCAGTGCCGCCAGGCTCGAAAAGCCCCTCGCTGGCAGTGGGTGTAGGGGCTGGCTCGACCGGCACGATCACGGCAGGCGAGTAGGCGGCGGTGTTTACGCGTTCTACTTCATCGCTGAACCGCGAGATGGCTAGCCAGCCAACCACTACAGTAATCAGCGCTGCCCATACCAGCACGACTGCGCGCCAAAGAAGTCTCATGTCTAGTACCAGCCCCGATCTTGGAAGTGTGCCCAAGCCCCGCAAGGGGTTTGATGGCGGTTACGGATGTAGTTCAGGCCCCACCTGATCTGTGAATCAGGCGAAGCAAGCCAGGCATCAGTGGCGGTCTCTGGGTGACAGGTGTTAACCGCTTGGGGTATCCCGCGGGCGTTTCCGCAACCACTGGCGCAGTCACACCCGCCAGGAGTGCGGTTGATGGCCTCGTGATCCCAACCCGACTCGCGCATCCAAAGCTCCAGCAGGCATTCCCACTCATCCCCGACCCAGCCCTGCTCGGCAGCGATGGCCTGACCAAGTACCCGGTTTAGCTCAGGGGTATCGCCATGCCCCCCAGGATTGGGCAAGCAGTCAATGCCGAGTTCTTCTGCGGAAACCCATTCCCAATGCCAAGGCTCAGGCCTTGATCCATCGGCATGTGCCCATGTCGGGTGAAACCACCCGAACCGCCCCGCATTAGCGCGCATCCAGTCATGCTCGATACCGAACACGGCAGCAGGACCAGTGAAATCGACCGCGATACCCCACCCATGCCAAGACTGCCCCGGAGTAGCCGCCAACGGATTAGAAACCATCGCACCCTGCTGGGCGCGAGTCCGATACCCGTTCCCAATCCCAAGTGGGACACCGAACTGCTCATAGAACGCGGTACGTAGGCCCTGG
The DNA here is from genome assembly GCA_009780755.1 of Promicromonosporaceae bacterium. Taxonomy (GTDB): domain Bacteria; phylum Actinomycetota; class Actinomycetes; order Actinomycetales; family Cellulomonadaceae; genus Xylanimonas. The sequence goes on from WQZL01000002.1 coordinate 21,628, forward strand.
AGCCCGGCCCAAGCATCACAGTGAAGGAACGCGCCAAACCAGGTCGCGTCTTCTGCAAACGGTGGCGACATCCTGCACATCAATGGATGCTCCCGATACCGCAAATGCCCAGACTCGGGATACCCGGCTTGCCAGCCCCGCGCGATATTCGGCGGGGTCTGAACGAAAGCATCTTCGGGCCACAACAACGAAGGATGCGGGCGTGAACCGACGCGATACCAGGACTGAGCTACGCCAAACCAGTTATCTAACTGGTAGTCAGGGAACAGACACGGCGCGCTCCAATGAGCGTTACCCGACGATGCCTGGTTCGATGACCCGGCACCCACGAATCCGGCCAGCAGCATCACCAGGAACAACCCCGCAGCGGTAACGCCGCCTCCAACGCCGAGTAGCCCAAAGAGTGTCAGACGCCGGATGGCCGAACGTTTACGTCGTTTCATGCGCTGACACCTCCGTCCCAAACTCAGCCAGCTGCAACCGACTAACACCTCAGATCAGGTGACGCAGCCCCGATTCCGATATCAGATCAGCATTTGCGCAGGTCAGAACGGCGAAAATGCGTTTTCTGGGGCGCACACGGGTGAAGTCATTTTGTGATACGGCCTTGCTCTGCTTCTTCGTCTAGTTCTTGTCAGCTCGGGTTGGCGCACATAACAGGAGTGATCCGACTAGAGCTGCGCCCGCCTTTAGTTGTATGGCGTGAAAAACACGCTCCGACCTGCGGCTGGCTCACAAAGCTCTTGCCATATATCAGCTGGCGCATCCATCAGCTTTGCGGACGGCGTCTGGCGATGATTGCGAAGCACTGGAAGGCCGGCAAGGACTGGTTCAAGGTCATCAAGCAGATCGTGGATGCCGCTTACGTTGTCGTCGCTTTCCTGTGGCATGGCTCGACAGCACACCTGGTGGCTGGTGCGGCCAAGACTGTTCTCGGTCAATTCGGCCAGGCCATCAATCTGGTCGACCTCGTGCATCGGTTCGTGGTGGTGGCTCGATGGGGGTGGGCTTGGGTCGTCCTACGGTTACTCGGGCGAGGTCGGCTTCGGCGGCGAGGTACGCGGCGGTGTTCCGGACGCTGGCTGTGTTCATCGGCTGGCCGCCGTTCGCGCGCGCGGCTTGGAGCGCGGCACGAGCTGCAGCGAGTCCTGATGCTCGCACGATGTTCTCCTCGGTGGTGGGGGAGTGGTTTCGGGTGGCGTCAAGGGCGTGGAGCTCGCGCTGCTGTCTGGTGCCGGCGGCGATCTGCCTGGCCCTGGCTAGGGATCGTTGGCTCTTGGAAGGCAGTGGTTGGCCGTCGTCGCCCATCCAGGCCACGAAGCGGTACATCAGCCACCTGGCCGGGTGGACGACTCCGTAGGCACCGTAGTGTGGCGGCCTGGTGTCATCGGGTCGCCAGTCAACGGCGTGGTGGAGGTCAGCTACCGTCCAGTCAGCGGCCAGCCAGGGGCGGATCACGGCCGCGATAGCCCGCACCGAGGAGCGTCGAAGCACCGGTAACCGGTCTTGGAGGGCTTCGGCGGCCGAAAGGGACATTCTCCGGGCTGCTCTTCGTGTCACCCGCCCGTCACCCGCCCACGCGTCGTCATTGAAAGCAGCGTCGGTACCTCCCGCCACCGGCTCGCTTGCCGGTGCTGCGCCTACGACCGAGCCAGAAGAACGCGCCCGAAGGGCGTCCTTCTCTGTTTCGGTCTTGCGCGCGGGTGTGGGATACGTTGTAGTCGTGCTTAGCACGCGGGGGGTCCGAGTTCTTTCCACAGGTTTAGGAACGGCCAGGACGTATACGGCCGCATCGGCTCGCGGAGGGCCAAACTTGTCGCGGCGAAGCTGCATGCCGGCGGAGCGACCACCGGCTACCACCCCGAGTAGCCCTTGGGCTTTGAACCAGGCCAGTGCTGAGCCGACGGTGGAGCGAGCCAGGCCGGTTTGTTCCATGAGCCGTGCCCATGTGGGGCGGGTGGTCATCCTGGTCAAGTCCGCGAACCACGCCAGCACCCCACCAACCGCCAGTAGGTTCGCTTCCCGGTCTGCTCGCACGTTCGCTACCTCGATGGCATGCTGGTAGGCGTTGCGGAACTGACGGACCGTGGTGGGACGCACACGTCCGGCTGGGATCGCTGCGGTGATCGTCGAGGTAGAGCGCTCCTGCTCACGAGTGGGCCGCCGGGGAAAGATGTGCGATCCGCGCGTGTGCTTCTCCCGGACGCAGTCTTTCTGCGGGCAAGGGAGCTTGTCGTCTGTTTCTGGGCGCGCCAAAGACCTCGCCGTAGCGAGGTGCAGGGTCTCAGAGATCAGGGTCGGGCCGCGGGTCACCGCTTCCCGCGCAAGCCGGCGCGACGGATCGACAACAGGAGCCAGGCCGCCGTGGCGGCTCCTAACAGGACAGAAAGCGGCAGTGAAGCGCGTTGTTCCTGTCGTCCTTGACAGGAGCTCACACAGTTAACGTGGCTCGTGGGGCATGCATTGTGCCAATGCCGCTGGCCTAAATCACGAACGGCCGCTATGCTCATAGCGCACCCCCGGTTCTTGCTGGTAGGTGTTGAACTCCGAGTCGAAGATCGTGTAATCCCTGGCGACCAAACCGAGACTTTGCGAACTTCGCTCAGCAGAACCCTCGCCCCTGGCGGGGGTTTTTGCGTACCCGCCAAGAACCCCACCACCACCAGCGGTGGGCAGCGAGAACAACGGGACATCGAACCAGGCGGTCATCGACGACACCTCCCACACGTACACCCCGGCACCACCCGCGAAGGCGCAGCCAGCGCCCCGATGCCGCCCAGCACAACAAGCACTCCGCCGACAACCAGCGGGAACCGACTACCGGACATGATCGCGATCCCGGCAGTGACCAGCGGCCAGAAAACAAAATCAACGGCATACCTGGTAACACGCTCATGATGATGACTCATGAACCGATCACCGCCTTCGTTGGTGACGCGACGCCGTCTCCTGGCATCGCGCCACCAGCGGCCGGCGAATCAACACAGCGCGCCAGAGGCGCGCCCCCATGTGTGTTGTCACCGGCTCCTCCTACGCTCAGAACCGCTACCGAAGCTGCGACCTCGGCAGCAACCTCGACAGTGCCAACAGCAGGCGCGGAATCCGCCGCGCCTGCACGAGTTGTAGGAGAAGAGTCTTGTCGGAAAGCAAGGAAAGGCTCACGCGGCGCGTAGCTGCGCTTGAAGCCAAGCATGATCAGCAACTCGCTGAAAAAGCCGTGAGCGATCTCCCAGATGACCCCTTTATCCGGACGGCACGACGCCTTCGGGTTCGAGGAGGTAGAGCCGCAAAAACGGCAGATGTACTCCACATCGTATGGGGGTTGATCAAGGCTGGCGCTACTATTGCGGCCGTCGTCGGTATCTTCTTGGCCATCCATTCCGCGAACGTCAACACTGACCGCTGGCAAGCCACCGTGGACGCTGAGGCCGCCCGCTGGGAGCAAGGAGCAGCTGAACTTGCGGCAATCGCCAATCTCCCTACTATCGAGATTGGGCTGGGTATTGGTGTGCCGACAACCAGAGAGGAGCAAACCCTGGTCGTCATCACAAACAGCGGGCGCCTTCAAGTTGACATCATCGGAGCCGAAATCCGGATCTTCGACGGGTTTTTCACTGACATTTGGGGATGCGGGGAGTTCCCGCTGCGCCTTGAGCCCGGTGCCTCTGGCGTAGTCGCGTTTCCTGGACTGCACATAATCAGCGAGATTATGGTAATTACAGCAACAGGTGACAGGCTCTTCTTGCCTGTGGCAACAGCCGACTACGAAACAACACGACTGCTGATGTTTGCCTACTCTGTCGATGAAGATACACTTCGCGCCTGCGAAGAGTTCCTCTTCTGGCCTGGCCGTCCCCGATTCCCCGTGAGTCCTCGCAATGACTGATTGATCCAGGTTCATGCGATCACCACCTTGGTCAGATCGATGCCATGCGCGCCCACAGCAGGGGTACATTGGCCGTCGATGGAGCAGCCGTATGGGACTTCCGTGGAGGCGCCGTTGTGGTTGCGCAGGCCGGTGAGAACGGCTCGTGCTCGCTTTGCCTTCACGCGGGCAGGCGCATGATCCATTAAGCCTGCTGCGACAAGTTGATTGATGCACGGGTCGCCAGCAGCCGGATGGCGGTGCGTCACCCACCACTCAGCCAGAGTGCGTAGTGCTGTTGTGGGCGCGTGGAACAGCCCGTCAGCGACGGCAGCCGTGGTAGATAGCGTTTGCCCTGCACGCAGACGGGAGATGGCCCAGGTCTGCCAGCACTGCACCGGCCGCACCAACTCGGTCACATCTGGTACCCGCCCGGCCTGAGCCAGTTCCACGGCAGTCAGCAGCAACGTTTTGGTGCCGGGGGAGCGTCTAGCGCGAGCGAGTAGCCGATCCCATCCGGTCGAGCCGACGCCCGGAGCTGCCATTACCAGCCCCATCACTTGCTGCACCGCCCGCACCAGCTCCACATCAACCGGATCGGCCGCCGCGGACGTGGCCTGGCTGGCACCGACGACCTCAATGGCTCCCGTACGCCGTGCTTCAACCCCGGCGGCTGCCACTTTGCGGGACTGGCTCACCACAGCGTCAACAGCCTGCAAGGCCAGCTTCTTCGCCGTGTCGAATGCGCGAGCGCGACGACCATCCTCATCACGATCCGCCCACTTTGCGCGGGAGTCCCACAAGGCGACCGCTAATCGTGCGAGGACATCGTCAGCGACATCGTGAGCGTCAACCTGCACCCCGCGCGCTACTGCGCGGGCACCAGTGGTCTTGGTGATCGTTCCGCGTAACCCCTTGTCGTGCCCGAGGGCGGAAATCCAGTGCGCGATCGCTGAATCACTCAACAGCCCAGGCTCGGATCGCAGCGGGGCAATCACCTGATGGCTAACCTCGGGGCGAGGGATTACCTGTGGTGGCCGCTGGCGCACTACGACCACCCGCGGTAAAGGCGTGGCAACTGCTGTCACGGCCCACCACCCCCAGCAGGCAGGGGCGGCAGTGTTGCCGGATCAGGCACCGCCCCCGATAGGGGCAGCCGCCGCTCGGCCGGCAGACTATCGATCAAGGTGGCCGCCTCAACAACTTCCTGAAATGGCACCTGCGCCTGATCGGCCACAGCCCCAACAGAGGTGGCCTGTGTCCACGCCCACCAACGGCGAGCGGTCACGGCATCAGGACGAGGGTCAGCAACCCATGGCACATCCGTATCGTCGTCATCATGACGGCGATACAACTCTTCAAGATCGATTCCCAGCATCCGCGCTACCCACGCCAACCGCTGCAACGCCTCGGCTAGCCCTGCCTCGACCGTCACAGCGGCCAGATCAGCGCGGAATAGCGGATCAGTCTCCCAGAACACCGTCGATACATGCCGACTCAGCTGCTCCCCAGCCGCCGCGGCAGCGGAAGCCGCGTGCTTCGCCTCAGTCAACAACGTCGCAACCGGCGACCAACGCACAGAACCACCATCCACCACAGCTGTTGGATCGAAGACCTGGGCAGGGCCAATCGGACTCACCGCAGCAGTGGTATCAGCATGAACCTGCACGTCGCCCCACTCCGCAGCACCCGTGGGCTGCGACCAACTTGCCGGCAAGACCACCTCATCAAGACCAGGAATTGAACGACCAGTCTTGTCCGCCACCCGAAGCAGCGCCAGGTCATCGCTGATCGTGCCTGCAGCAGCCTTCGTCATGCCCGCGATGTCTTCCACCAGGGCCGCAGGAGACACCGCTTTGATCGCCCGTATCTTCGCCAACCGCTCCAGCCGCTCGGGAGGCAGCGGCGCGGACTCAGCCCGCTCCAACGTCTTGATCCCGTGAGTCTCGCGATAGTTCGCACGCACCTGCTTCATCAACGGCCGAACCGTGCCCGCACTCACCCCATACACCGCAGCGATCGTGTCATGCGACACCGTCGCCGGAGAATGACCATCAGCAACCAGCATCGCGACAAACGCCAACACCGCCGCATCCCGAGCCGCCTTATGCTGCGACAAGTGAATATCCGACAGCTCGGCCTCGCAATACGCAGTGATCGACTCATACCCCAACGCCCGCCACATCTGCTCACGCTCAACCCGCTGCACCAACAACAACACCTCAGCATCCACATCACGCTTACGCACCAATGCCGACTTCAACGACGTGGTCACCTCACGAGCAACCTCAGCCGACGCCACCGGCACAACCTCAGCAACCATCGAGCCCGAGGACAAAGCGACATCACTCATGCCACACCCCCAGACGCCCGAGCGGAACCAGCAGGCGGCGCGGCGCGCGGAGGAACCTCAACGCACGCCACGCCACCCGCACCCGGTGACATCACAGCAGCACGAAGGCCACTGTCGACCGTGTCACCGGCATCACCTACCATCGGAACCACACCCGAAGCACCACCTTCGGGAGCGCTAACAGCAGAACGAGAAGAAGCCTCACCTGCACAACTGATAGGTAACTCAACATGGCCAAGAAAACCCCGCCACTCGCCGACCGGCCCGACGTTCTGGTCTACGCCGGAGAGCGGATAAACCTCCACCCGGAGACCGACCTCAAAACACTTCGGCAAGACATCGAAGCCGCCCTCAAAACCGGTGGATCGCTGGTCACCGTCAAGCGCACCCCTGACGGCACCAGCCGTCCCTTCGGCCAAGGAATGACCCCGGCCACCGACCACCAAATCCTCATCTCGCCGCACATCCCCTTGCGTTTCGAGATGCCGCTCGACATCGGACTCCACCCGTGGACGGCTTAAGCGCTCAGCTTGCTTCACACGAGCAGCACGCTTACGCTGCGCGGCCATCCACGCCAGCTCAGCTATCGCATCATCAACATGCCACCCAACCAAGAACTGATCATCACCGTCAATAGCTTGATGGGCAGTAATAACCGTCCCATACACGCCATCGCGATCCCACCCGCGCCCAGAAGCAGTCCACACGCTCAAAACCGGCTCGCCCTGCACGGCCCGCTTAACCCTACGAAACATCGAAAACCTCACTCGACCATCAAGCCGATGCTCCTGCTGTCTAGTCACGCCACACCTCCTTGCACTGACGGAACGGAATCCGCAGGTGGCGCAGACACCGAGCCTGCGCCACCCGCACCCAGCAACACCGAGGCGGGAGGTGAAAAACCACCTCTGGTGTCACCGGCATCACCTACCATCGGAACCACACCCGAAGCACCACCTTCGGGAGCGCTAACAGCAGAACGAGCACCCGGCTCGCCTGCACGAACGAGAGGTGAAACCTCATGGAAACCCGACCCGAAAGAGAAGCCCTCCTGCGAATCGCCGCAGGAGACGTACTCGCAACTCCTGCCAGCGAGATCGACTCCATCAAGTCCAAAATCGCGATCAAACTCCGGCAAGGGGGCGGCTGGGTGACTATCGACACCATCCCCTACGGACACAAACCCGCCATGAAACGCGACCTTCTCATCAGCCACGGCACTGCTATCACAATCGAACACCCGATCGACTTCAACTGATACCGACCCAAGGCGCGCGGTCGAATCCAGAAAAAGCCGCGCCGCAGATCGCGCCGAATGAAGGATGGACACCAACACCGGATCACGCTCAAGCGCATCCTCACTCAACCAAGCGCCAGGCCAACAATGAGCAGCAGCTTGTGACAATCCATCAAACACACCAGCAACCTGAAACAGGCGCTCCAACGAAGGCGGCACATCTCCGCGCTGGACTAACCCTCGCAGATCAACGGGAACACTCACACTGCACCTCCAGATGCACTAGCAGAACCAGCAATAACAGCCAGGGGCTCATCCGCGACCGGCTGCACGGTCGACGCAAACCCTGCGCTGACCGTCGAACCCACATCCGATGGCGGAAGATGCCCCTCAGCACGCAACGCCGTAATATCCGCGCGAACCAACCGCGGCGAACGACCCAACTCCGCCGCAATCACCTCCACACTCCAGCCAACAGCGACCAGAGCCCGCACCCGCTCACGAGTCTCGTCCAACACATCCCGACCCAACGGAATCACCCGACCATCACGCCCACGCTTAAACCCCGGCGGCGGCGGAACCGACTGAGGTGCAGGAACAGGCGTCCGACTAGGGGCAACAGCAGAATCGGCGTCAGCCTCCGCCGTTGGGCTTATGCCCTCTCCAGCCATCACGTTTTCCAGCGTGTCGCGAAAAAACTGAGCCACGCGCGCGAGCTCGACAGGTTGCCATTTGACGCGGCCTCGCTCACGATCGGAGAGGGTCTGTCGGGTTAGGCCAACCTCCTCGGCGAAGTCTGTCTGACTCAGTCCGCGCAGGCGTCGACGTTCGCGGATCGAGTGATGCTGGGTGCCCAAGGTGTCGCACATGCTGTCATAGTGCCGAATATTTCGGCGACAAGCAAATCGCCACGCGGCAACCTGCGTTGCGCAATGACGAGAAATGCGGCATACTTTCCCCATGGTCATCACACTGCCAGCCCCAGCGGCGCCTCCTGCAACACGATCAGATGCGGTGCGGTTGGAGGTTCGTTCTGAAGCCGGCCGCTGCGGTTTCACAAAGAGTGCGCTAGGCCCGCTGATGGGGATGTCACGTCAGTCAGTGGGGGATCGCTGGAGTGGTCGTGTCCCCTGGACCATTGACGAGGTGGACAGTCTGGAGATGATCTTCGGCTTGGCGCCTGGCACTTTGATGGCTCGCGCTGTCCTCGCGATGTACCCGGAGGTGGCGATGGCTCCCACCCTGGTTGGGGCGAGGTTTGCTAGTAGTGCGCCCCCGGCAGGATTCGAACCTGCGACCGACGGATTAGAAGTCCGGCGCTCTATCCACTGAGCTACGGAGGCGGGCGCCACGCCACTGAGGCGGCGATGGCAGCACCAATGGTACTAGGGTTGGCGGCTTAGGCCATTTACCGACGTAGGGAGTAATCGCAATGGGAATCGACGCCCCGGTGATCCGGCAACTTGTGGCATACAACGCCCGTGACATCGACGCCTTCGTGCTCAACTTCCATGAAGACTGCGTGGTTGAGGATGGCGCAGGCAAGGAGCTGATGCGCGGGCGGAAGGCCATGCGCGAATCGTATGGCCGCATGTTCGCCGCCTCGCCCGACCTGCACTGCCGCGTGGTCAGTCGCATCGTGTTGAGCGAGTACGTGCTGGACGAGGAGCGCGTCACGGGCCGCGCCGGTATCGAAGGTGAGGGGCACGTCGTTGCCGTCTACCGTGTCGAAAACGACGAGATTACCCACGTTCGTTTCCTGCGGTGACGCTAGTCGGCGGCTGAGTCTGTCGAGGTTTCCTCAACTACCGGGGGAAGCTCCTCCTCCGGCTCGGATTCTGGCTCTGGGGTGTCACCGTGATCGCCTTCGTCAGTTTCGAGGGTCGGGCACAGCGGCGGGGCTGATAGCTCCGGTTCCTCGACAGGCTCGCCCGGTTCGGTCTCCGTGAACACTTCTGAGTCGAAGGGTTCGAGGTCTAGCGACGCGAAGGCGAAACGGGGACTGGGAAAACTTGGTGGCCAGTGTTGAGTTGAGCAGGCGGAGGGATTGCCACTCTTCCAACCGAAGCAGGCTGGCGGGGTTGGCGCGTAGGGGTCCGAGGGGAACATCCAGTTGCCGGAGGTGGCCGTCGAACATGTGGTCACGTTGTTCTTGTGCAGGGACGGCGTGATCGTGTACGCCTGCGCGGTCCAGGAGCTTGCAAGGTCCGGCTGCTCCACGAACAGCGTCGCCAGCAGGTTGACCGCGTTGGCGATTGCGCTGCCGGAGTTGTTCCCTTGGAACTCCACGTGAATGTACGGCTGATAGGTCGATGCGCCGTCGAAGTCGATCAACGTATACCAGTTGTTGCCGTCTCGGGTCATCTCCACGTAGTCGGTAGTCCGGTCAGCATCGCCCAGGTAGATGCGCAGGGTGCCGTTCGCGCCGGTTTGGAGATTGCCGCTGAACATGTAGTCCACCCAGGCTTGGGGGAAGGAGACGGTGAGCAGGGCAGGGGAGACGTCGCTGCTGGAGAAGCTCATCTGCATCGGCATTCGAATGAAGATCTGTGTGTTCGTGCCGCCGGATCCCGCGGTCACCCGATATTCGCCGCCGCCGTTGCCGAGCGTTGTCCAGCCGATGGTGCCGGTGGTGGTGAAGGCGATGTATGCGCGGCAGGCGGGGATTACGTTCAATGGTGGCATGGTCACCGGATCGCAGGTCCAGATGCCTTGAATCGGGTCCCAAACAGGGAAGCAAATGGCCGGAATATCCACGGTGGTCCACCATTCGGCGGTGGATTCCTGAGAGACCGTGAGCTGAAGGTGGTTGATGGTCGATTCGAGGTTGGCGATGGCGCGGTTGCGGTAGACGCCCTTCTCCTCAAAGCCATCAGTGAAGATATCCTCCAGCATCTCCTGAGTTATCTGCATGGTTTGTGTGCAGATGACAACGTTCGGCGCCGAGCTTGGGGTCGGTTTTGGTGGCAGCATCCAGTTGCCCTTTGCGTCTTTTAGGTCGCCAACACAGTCGGTGATCGGGATCAGGGCGCTTGGATTGCCATCCGCGTAGTGCTTGTTGTCGAACAAGGAGACCAGCGACCACGAGGTCGAATCGGAATGGTTCGCCAGGGTGTAGGTGAAGGTCACCACGTCATCCGCCTTGTACGTACCATCGGGGGCATTCTTGTGGATCATGATGGGCCACTCGGTGACCGGCACGTTTACGGTTACCGATGAGCCGCCCACATTCTCGGCCACGGTAACTGCCGCGGTGTTCGAGTGCAGGCCGACGGCGCTCTCCTCACGGGTGACCACCCAGGTAAACAAGCAGGTCATTGAGGCCCCGGCGGTCAAGGTGGTGGCCGGACAGGAGACGGCCCGCAGTTGACCATCCGTAGCCACCATGTCGGTAAGGGCGATGCCGGTTAGCGTTGTGACGCCGGTATTTGTCACCACATACTCGAAGTTGAGCGTGTCCAGGTAGGACACCTCAGAGCCGGGCAGGTAACTCTTGGTGGCGCCGGTCTCGCCGATGGTGGCCAAACGCTTGGTCACAGAGATGGACGGCGAGTTCAAGGGGATAGTCAGGGCGACCGAAGCGGCGCCCAGCTCGGCAGTGGTGACCGTTGCGATGTTTTCGTGGACGCCACGTTGAATCTCCCAGTCGGTAATAGTCCAGTTCTTGGTGCAGGTCAGTGACTGGCCAGTCCCCAAAATGACGGGACTTAGGCTCGATGGCGCGCCGCCGGGACAATTCAGCGTCGGCTCCAGGGGGGAGGAGAGGCCCAAAATGTCATCGTCAAGCGAGGTGAGGGTTAGCGGAGTCTCGCCATTATTTGTCACCACGATGGTGAAGGCGGCCGAGGTGTAGGTGGAGCTGACGCGTCCGGGGATCGATGTGCCCGGTAGGTACGCCGTGGCCGACCCGCCGGGAACCGTCACGGTCGCGGTCTTCGTGATCTGTAGCTCAGGCACCAACGGGACACACACGGTGCAGGGCACCTGTTCGCCGCCCGCCCCAGGGCAAAGCGCGTCGGCCACCTTTTGCCCGGCGGGGCAGCCGCAGATGGCGGCATTCGCCACCCGGTAGGAGGGAATCGAACACAGGTCAACGATTTCTGATGGCCACTCGACGAGGATCGTCGCAGAACTGATGTTGTTCGCGCCGTTGGGGTCGCTTATGTCGGTAGAGACGGTGGCGGTGTTCACTACCACGCCCGCGACGGTGGTTAGCGCCCGAATGTGCAGCGTCTTGGATTGGCCGGGAGCAAGCGATCCGACCAGCCAGACGCCGGTCTCCTCGTTGTAACTGATGGTGTCGGTTCCGGCGAAGGTAAGTTCGGGCGGCAGCCGGTCGATCACCGTCGCATTATTCACGTACTCACCGGGAACTGAGTTGCTGACGGTGATGGTGTAGATCACGTAGGAGCCGACGATGAGCGGGTCGGGCAGCGGGGTGAGGCTCTCCCCGCTGACGGTCTTGCTCACGGCCAGATCGGTTTCGGGCGGCGTTGGGTACTGGCAGCCACCGATGGGCAGGCCACCGTCGGGATACCACTGCGCAAACCACGGGTTCGGGCTGGCGACCGGCGACCACTCGTAGTCCGTGTCTTCAGGAGCGCACAGACACTCCCAGGGGTTGCTCGTGACGTAGGCGAGTTCGGGGTCGTAGGCACAGGAAAGGGCAATCGCTTCGCAGTCGCCGTTCAGATTCAGGAACTCGTCCTCCGCGCAGCCGGGAGTTACGGGTTTAGGCGGCTTGTATCCGAGCAGGTCTACCGTGCCGAGAGCCAGCTCGTCGGTTTGCGCCCAGCGCGCGTCGGTGAGGCCCGTGCCGCCGATGAGCGCGGCCAGCAGGGCGACAACCAGCGCGATGCCAACTAGGGCGGAGCGACGGGGGCTGGCAATAAGGTGCACCCGCAGGGCTGGCAGGCTTCCCGGCGTGAGGCCAGCCCCGCGGGGTGTCTTGGGGGTAGGAATGCTTCTCATGATCCACGCACCTGCACTATGTCAATGAGATGGGTACCCAGAGAGATCGAGCAAACCTGCTCGCCCTCCCAGGTAACGGACGACATCTCCACGGCCACATCGATCACGAGGGTGTCTTGCGGACCGAAGGGCACGGAGCTGACGTACTCGTAATCGAGGTCGAGCCATTCTGCACAGCCTGGGGCCAGCGTGGGCGCCTGTTGGATGCGAACGGAATGCACCTGCGCGCGCAGGTGTTCGCCCACGAATGCGCTGCCCGCACCCAGACGAATCGGGTAGATGCCGCGAACCTGCGCGCCGGAGCCAAGGGGGTAGGTACCCAGGTTTATCGGTAGCCCGCCAACCGCCGCGTCGTAAGGCCCGGCCGCCTGGCAACCCTCCGGGATGGGGCAGCGCGGCTGAGTCTCGCCCAGGTGATACCACTGGCCTTCGGCTTGCGGCTGGAGGTTCCAGCGTCCGGAGCTGATGGTCACAGAATCGGTGACGGAAATCTCATAGTCCCCGGCCCAACGGGCCTGGGTTGCCTGGGAGGCGGCGAGCATGACGATAGCCACCGCCACGCACAAGGCGCCCAGCATTAGGCGCCGGTACGTGACCGGTTTGCGGATTCGTCGCTCGTTTCGCATGGCCTTTCCCCTAGATGGCGTATTCCGGCTCGATGATCTTGGCGTAGCGCGGCATCAGGTACCAGCACGCGGCGAGCGCCAGCCCGCCAGCCACGATGAGGGCCACGGTTTGCATGTCAGTTTGCGTCTGGATGCGGTTTAGTACGTGCCCCACCCAGGGCACGGTGTACATGACCTTGCCCTTGATGGCGCGGGCGGGCACCACCGCGTCGGCGACATTGTTGTTATCGCCCTTGGTTTGCACGGTGCAGGTCTCGTACTTGACATCCTCACCGATGGTGTTGCCCTTATCGGTGGTGTTCACGGCGATGACGCGATGGGTGACCAGGGTGGCGTCATCGGTTTCGGGCATAAACGTGACCACATCGCCTACCGCGATGTTCTCGCAGACCTCGTGCGCCTTGATGCCCTTGACGGCGACGACATCGCCGGGGTTGATGGCTGGTTGCATCGAACCGGTGAGTACGGTAAGCCCGGCGCCAGCCTGGGCCTGCGGAATCACGTAGATCAGGATCGCTACGACTACCACCAGGATCGCCGTCGCCCAGAAGAGTCCGGCGAGGGTGCGTTTAGTCACCTTCTGCCACAGCGGCACGGGCTTGCGCGTATAGGTCACGGGCGGTGGCTCGGTGGCCCCGCCCGCCGCAGCCGCGGCGGGATCGGGGGGCACGGGGAACCAGTGGCTCAATGAGTGGATGCTTGTATTCATGGCCGGGAAGCCTTTCAGTGGCCGGGAAGCCTTACGGTTGTGGGGTGGACGGACCTTCCGCCCACCCCACTAGTTGATGGTTATCGGGTCTGAACCACGGTCACCTTTATGCCGGTGATGGTCAGCGCGCCGGTTAAGGTCAGCGAGTTGCCAGCGGCGGCGTCATGGTGAGCGGGGGAGTCCGCAATATCGTCGCCAAAGGCGTACTCGATCACGATGGCAATCTCGCCTTCGGCGAGGGGGCCGTCGTCGTCGGGTCCCCAGTCCTCGTCGAGCCAGGTGTATGGGGTCACGGTTATCGTGTCGCCCCACGCGGCGAAGGAGGCGGGTGCCATCTCGATGTTGTCCCACACCGCGCCTTCAACCTCGACAACGAGGTGTTCACCGACTAGGTCGATGTCGGCATCAGCGGGTAAGGCAATCGCGAAAATACCGGTGAGTTGATCGCCTGGCACGACGGCAAAGTCGGCGAGCGTGATCTCTAGGCCACCGTTGTTGGCATCGGCCGGCATATCCAGCCAGTCGCCATAATCGGCATCGCCAATCCAGTCATTGCCCTGCGGCTCAAAGGTGTCATCCGTCACTTCTGCTGAGGTGTCGAACCAGCCAAGAAGGGAGATATCGCCCTCCTGGTCATTGAGCGTCCAGCTACCGGAGAAGATGGTTGGGTCGCTGACGCCGGTGAACAGTAGGTCTGCTTCCTCAGCCCAGCGAGCAAACGTACTGGCCCCGCCGAGCAGCACGGCCACGGCTGCCGCCGCGCAAAGTCCCGCTTTCGCCTTGGAGGGCTTGCGGATCGTTGTCTTCATGATCTTGCCTCTCAGTTGAGTGGACGCGGGAGCGTCCGTTGGCGCTACCCAACCCTTGGTGGCGCAATCTGAAAAGTCATCTGTCGCCAAAAGTCGCTCTTTTTCAGAATTGGCGCCCCCTGATCGATAGAACCGCTCGGCGAAGCGGTGACGACTCTCACACTCGCGCGTCACCTCTCCCGGTGATTCACCGCTCTGCGGCTGGTTGAGTAGGCCGACGAAGGAGGCCGTGTCGAAACTACTTGACGTACGGTTGGTGGTTTCGACATGTCGGGCCTGGCGACCCTCCTACTCAACCACCCGGTTTGGTGCCGGATGAGGATTTGTGTGGGGTGGCCCAGGCGGTAGCCTGTGGTCATGAGCGCTGAAAAGTCTGGCCGGGATGTTGTTTTGGAGATTGGTGATCGCGTGCGCGCCGGGGTATCCGTGACGCATGGCGAGAAGGTGGTGATGGGTGACGCCGAGATTCTGCCCGTCGCCGCGACCGCCTACGGTTTCGGCGGCGGCGGAGACAACAACGGCAACGGCGGAGGCGGCGGTGGAAGCTGGTCGCTGCCGTTTGGCGCCTGGATCACTCGGGACGGCAAGACCGTGTTTGAGCCTAACTCCGTGGTGATAACGGTGG
The DNA here is from genome assembly GCA_009780755.1 of Promicromonosporaceae bacterium. Lineage (GTDB taxonomy): Bacteria > Actinomycetota > Actinomycetes > Actinomycetales > Cellulomonadaceae > Xylanimonas. Next base: position 36,823 of record WQZL01000002.1, read on the forward strand.
CCTCGATTCCGCTGCTCTGCGTCATCGGGCGCTCTGTTGTTCGCATCATCAAGGCGGTCCGCGCTCGCTGAGCTAGGGTTACCGCTCGTGGATGATGTGATTCGGGTGGCCGCCATGCTGTTGCGCGACGAGGCCGGGCGGGTGTTGACCGTGCGAAAGCAGGGCACCGAACGATTCATGCACCCCGGGGGAAAACCGGAGCCAGGGGAGAGCTATTTCGCCACCGCGCTGCGGGAATGTCGCGAGGAGCTAGGCGTCGAACTCGACGCCAGCCGGGTGCGCCCGGTGGGAGTCTTTACCGCCGAGGCCGCAAACGAACCCGGCTACACCTGCGAAGGTACCTTCTTCGAGTACATCGAGCCGCTGCCCATCGAACCCGCCGCCTCTGCCGAGATTGCCGAGATTCGTTGGGTAGATCCGGCCAACCTCCCGCCCAATATCGCCCCGCTAGCCACGGTTGTGCTGGCGGCGATCTGAGATCGGTCGCGGCCTGGCCAACTGCGCTGCCCGGCAGCGCAACAGCCTAGACTGCGTGCGTGCGTTTGCTATTTGCTGGAACCCCCGAGGCGGCCATCCCCTCCCTGGCGGCACTGATCGCCTCCAATCATGAGGTGGTGGCCGTTCTCACCCGCCCCGATGCTCCGGTTGGGCGCCGCAGGCGGTTGACGCCATCGCCCGTGCGCGTCGTCGCCGAGGCTGCCGGGATTCCCGTGTGCACCGATGTGCCGCGCGGTGATGAGTTCGTAACCTGGCTACGTGGCCTGGCCATAGATGCCGCACCCGTTGTCGCCTATGGGCATCTGCTGCGCCCCGAGGTACTCGCTGCACTGCCCTTTGGCTGGGTGAACCTGCATTTCTCTTTGCTGCCCGCCTGGCGCGGTGCCGCCCCCGTGCAGCGCGCCATCATCGCTGGCGACGAGGTGACCGGCGCCACCACTTTCCTGCTCGATGAGGGCATGGATACCGGCCCGACGCTGGGCGTGATGACCGAGAGCATCAGGGAACGCGACACCTCCGGTGACCTGTTGGTTCGTCTCGCCGCCGCCGGGGCCGAGCTGCTGGTCAAGACGCTTGACGCGCTGGAGGCCGGGGCATTATCGCCCGCTCCGCAACCATCGGAGGGGGTATCGCTCGCGCCCAAGCTGCTGCCAGATGACGCCTTCATCGACTTCCAAATCCCGGCGGTGGCCATTGATCGACTAATTCGGGGCTGCACGCCGGCGCCCGGTGCCTGGACGATGCACCCGGAGGGTTGGCGCTTGGGTCTTGGGCCGGTGACGCCGCAGCCCGACGTTGTTGACCTGGCACCGGGTGAGGTATGGGCGGGTAAGCGCTCTGTGCTGGTTGGCACCATCACCTGCGCCGTCGAACTTGGCCTCGTTCAACCATTCGGTAGGAAGCCAATGCCCGCCGCCGACTGGGCGCGCGGAGCAGTCAAGGCGACCCACTACACACGAAACTTGTTTGCCAACCACCGGCTGGGCCAGGCTCTGAGGCCGGACTAACTATTGGAGCGGAAAAGAAAAGATGAGTGAACAACGCAGGCAACCACCAAGGCAGCGCGACGACCGCCGCGACTTACCAGATCGCCGGGATCAGCA
>WQZL01000003.1 GCA_009780755.1 Promicromonosporaceae bacterium
CATTAGACTTCATACCCCAACACTCAACCACCCCCAGAACTGTCAGAACCAAACCCCACCAAACCGTCAGCGATGTCCTGATACACAACCGTCAGGGAAGTCCTGATACATGACAAGTTAAAAAGAGGTCTCGGCGCGGATCTTGCGTAACGGGATGATTGGTGAGGTCCACGCCAGGCTGGTGGTTCATCCGCAACTCCATCATCTGCTCGGCAAAATCGGAGCGCACCATGACAAACCCGTACTCGCGGGAAGACCCTTCGAAGGCAGGATGCAAAAACGCCTCGACCCCTGCGTTATGCAGGCAGGCCAGGAAGCGGGCATCGGGGGGACCGGCAATAGCGCCGCCGTCGTCGGTGTCATCAGGTGAGGTTGCGCCCTCGCTGGACTTCTCGCGGTGAGCATCGGCCGAAGCTTCTTCGCCGCTCGTGACCGGAAGGGGGGCAGGCGGCGGCGCAGCGGTATCGGCGTCGGTCGAGACGCAGGCGGTAAGGGCCAAGGCGACTGCGGCGAACAGCGCCCCAGTTACTCGATGTAGGGGACACGGGGTGAGAGGTTGTTTGCTCATGGCGACTACGCTGCCAAGACCCCAGTTTGGTATCGGTCGCAGCTCGCTTGACCAAAACCGAACCGCGATAGGCGATGCTTGTACTCACTAGAGGAACGAAGGGGGCTTAGCGGTGCGAGTGCTAATAGTTGAAGACGAGCGCGAGCTTGCCGACGGACTCGCGCGCGGGCTGCGGCGCGAAGGACTCGTCGTCGATGTCGCCTACGACGGCACCAGCGCGCTCATCGCGATGGGAGCAAGCGACCCGGACGTGATGATCCTCGACCGCGACCTGCCCGGCCTCAGCGGCGACGCCGTGTGTTCCACCCTGCGCGGACAGCACCACCCGGTACGCATCTTGATGCTGACGGCCGCCGGAACCCTAGACGACCGGGTTGCCGGGTTTGACCTTGGCGCCGACGATTACCTGCCCAAGCCCTTCGCCTACGTCGAACTGCTGGCCCGGCTGCGGGCACTGGGACGACGAACCGGCGGCACCCCCGGCACCGTGCTGGAGGCGGGCGAGGTGCGTCTGGATACCATGCGTCGCACGGCCGAGCGAGGCGGTGTGCCGCTGCAACTCACACCCAAAGAGTTCGGGGTGCTAGAGGCGCTACTGAGTGCGCGCGGCGCTTGGATTAGCGCAGATGCCCTGCTCGATGAGGTGTGGGATATAGCGGCGCGAGACGGGGAGGAACCTCGACGTAACGTGGTCAAGGCCACGGTACACACGCTGCGCCGCAAGCTGGGCGCCCCCGACCCCATCGAGAGCGCCTCTGGCTTCGGCTATCGCATCGAGGAGGGGTGATGGCCCACCGCTGGGGCTTTCGCGCCAAACTGACCGCCCTCATCGCCGTGGTATTCATTCTCGGCAGCACCGCCGTGCTTGGTGTGCAGCTGCTACTCGTGCGGCAACTACTGGAGGCCGAAACCAACACGGTCGCCGAAAGAATCGGCATCATGTTTGAGCCGCACTGCGGGCCGGGGGAGCGCGACGCGATCCCGGCAAGATACCTGCCACACGGGATGACGGCCGAGGTGATCTCTTCTGCTCCTGGAGCATTCGGCGAGGACGAATTGCACGTCGGCTGGCCCGAAGATACCGACGAAGGCATCTATGTGATAGTTGGCTGGGGAGTTTCTCCGGAAGACCCTGCGGCAGCCAGGGTGATGTCTCTCGAAAGCTTCACCCAGCGAGGAGTGGAGCTATGGATTACCGACCAAGATGTGATCGCCGCCTCCACCGCCCCGCACATTGCCTGCCTAGTCGATGGTGACGCAATCCGTTTTGTGGCTCGCGACCTTGACGTCTCTCCCGAGGAACGGATACGAGCCATCAACGAATACTGGTCAGAATCGACCAGGCGCATCAACAACGATGTGCTGCAAACCCTGCTCGTCTTCTCCGGTGGGGTACTAGCGGCCTCGGCGGCGCTCGCGGTGCTGGCCGCCTGGTGGCTGTCCAAGCGCTCGCTGGGTCGTATCGCCCGGATCACCGCCGCCACCCGAGCCATAGACCCTTCTGATCTGCATCAGCGCCTCAACCTGCCTGGCCCTGCCGACGAGATCAAGGAACTTGGCGACACCATCGACGGGATGCTCGCCCGCATTGAGGACGCATTCACCAGGCAGGATCGCTTCATCGCCGGAGCCTCCCATGAACTGCGCACGCCGCTGACCATCACGCGCACCATGCTGGAAATCCCACTAGAGCAGGGGCTGGTACCGCCCAGCCTGGAGCCGGATGTGCGCTCCGCCTTGGCCGCCAACGAGCGCAGCGCGCAGCTAGTTGCAGCCTTGTTGACCCTGGCTCGCTCGCGTCGGGGCGTGACGCCCGCTGAGGCCGGAAGTCTGACCACGGATCTGGTTGCCGTCGCCCGCGAGTTGATGGCTGAGCGCATCGAGGCTATCGCCGCCCGCAACTTGCAGGTGGGCGCGCCGCCATCGGGGGAGGTACTTGCCCCCGTGAGTCGAGACTTGGTGATGCTTGCCGTCGGCAATCTGCTTGACAATGCCATCTGCCACAACCGCGACGGCGGCCGAATTGAGATCACCGCAGGTGTAGGGCCATTTACACCCGATGCCTGGATCGAGGTGGCAAATGATGGTCCCGACCTTACGGAAATTGACGTTGACACCCTGAAAGAGCCATTCCATCGCGGCAGCCGCTCACGCCTGTCAGGCGAAGGATTAGGGCTAGGACTCGCGCTGGTCGAAACCGTCGCCAACGTCTGCGAGGGCACCTTGACCCTACGGACTCGCCCCAGCGGCGGCCTAATCGCCCGACTAACACTGCCCGCAGCCTAATAAAAACATGCCGAACCGGAGGTTACGGCCCCAAAACAGCAGGTTTTAGGGCCGTAACCTCCGGTTCGCGGTCAATTTGGGGCGGTTCGGTGGGGGAGGAAGGGGAGAGGGGGTTGGTGCTGTGCGGTGGCATAGTCTGCGGTAGCTGTTAGGTCGGCGTTGTTTGGTGCTTGCGGTTGCGATTGGGTAACTAACTCGCGCAGAGGTGGCCAACCGGCACAGGGCACTCACAAAACCAACTAACATTCTCCGCAGGTATGGCCGGGTAATCACACCTCGATCAACCTCGATTAACCCCAGTGAACGGAGTTTCCATCGTGAAGCGAGCCATTAAGCTCATCGCGGCAGCCGGTGCGGTTGCCCTCGTCCTGTCCGCCTGTGGCGACGACAACGGCGGCGGTGCCGCCGACGTCCTGCCCTGCGTCGTTTCAGACTTCGGCGGTTTTGACGACCGCTCGTTCAACCAGTCGGCCCTCGAAGGCGTACTGGCGGCTGCCGAGGAACTCGGCACCGACGAACCACGCCGGGTGCAGTCGGCCCCCGGTTCCGACTTTGCCGAGAATCTATCCGCGATGGTCGAGGCGGGTTGCACCCACGTTGTAGCCGTTGGCTTCCAGATGGCCTCTGCCGCCTGGCAGGTCGCCACGGACAACCCTGACGTGTACTTCCTTATCATTGACCACGACGGCGCTGCCGGCCCCGAGGGTGAAGGTCCCCCGTCGAACCTGCGTCCGATCCTGTTCAACACGGCTGAGGCTGGCTTCCTCGCCGGTTACCTCTCCGCTGGTTTCTCGGAGACCGGCCTGGTTGGCACCTATGGCGGTATGCCCTTCCCCACCGTAACCATCTTCATGGACGGTTTCCGCCAGGGTGTAGAGCACCACAACGGGCTGCACGGCACCAACGTGCAGGTTATCGGCTGCCCGTCGGCTGGCTGTGAGGACGGCCTGTTCACCGGTGGCTTCGCCGCCAACCCGGAGGCCGCCGCTGTCGCCACTAACGTTGTTGACCAGGGCGTAGACGTACTTCTGCCTGTCGGTGGCCCGATCTACCAGGCTGGTCTTGCCGCGATTAGCGCTTCTGGCCGTGACATCGTTCTGATTGGTGTGGACGCTGACCTGTTCTACACCGACGAGTCAACGCGTGACGTGCTGCTCACCTCGATTCTGAAGAACATCGCCGAGGCCACCAGGGCCACCATCGTTGACGCCGCTGACGGTTCTTGGGACCCGACGCCGTACATCGGTACCCTGGAGAACGGTGGCGTAGGTATCGCCCCGTTCCACAACCTGACCGACCGCGTGGGCGCTGACCTGGCAGGTCGCGTTGACGAGATGCGTCAGGGCATCATCGACGGTTCCATCACCGTCACCTCTTACCTCGACTAAGCGAGGGATAGGTCGAAGGCGCAAAGCGCCGAACACCTGGACTGACCTAGTCGCTAGGTAGTACACCTTCCGCGGTCCCGAGCAGCACCTCTGCTCGGGACCGCGTGGTCTTTCACAACCGGTATGCTGTACCGCAGCATTTTGGACACCGCACTAACTACTGAAGGGCGCAAGCGATGCGGCTTGAGTTGCGAGGCATAACGAAGCGTTTCGGAACGTTCGTTGCCAACGATGCCATCGATCTGGTGGTTGAATCTGGCCAGATTCACTGCATTTTGGGTGAGAACGGCGCTGGTAAGTCAACCCTGATGAACTGTCTATACGGCCTGTATCGGGCCGAGGAAGGCGAGATTCTGCTCGACGGCGTGCCGCAGCGCTTCGCCGGGCCGGGCGACGCAATGGCCGCCGGTATCGGCATGGTGCATCAGCACTTCATGCTTGTGCCCGTGTTCACGGTGGCTGAGAACGTCATGCTCGGCAATGAGAACACCCTTGGTGGTGGTCTCCTCGACATGGCAGCCGCGCGTACTCGGGTAACCGAAATCGGTGACCAACTCGGATTCCACGTTGATCCAGACACCCGCATTGAGGATTTGCCCGTCGGCGTGCAGCAGCGCGTTGAGATCATCAAGGTGCTTTCCCGCGATGCGCAGGTGCTGGTATTTGATGAGCCGACCTCCGTACTCACGCCGCAGGAAACCGATGAACTCATGGCGATCCTCAAGCAGCTGCGCAACGAGGGCAAGGCCATCATCTTCATTTCGCACAAGCTGCGCGAGGTGCGGGAACTGGCCGACAAGATCACCGTAATCCGGCGTGGCAAGGTGGTTGGTGAAGCCCTGCCGACATCCACGAACGCCGAGCTTGCCTCCATGATGGTGGGCCGCGACGTCATCCTCACCGTCACCAAGGACGCCCCAAAGATCACGAGCAACCGCCTAGAGGTCACCGATCTAGTGGTGACGGCAGACGATGGCGCGGTGCTGGTAGACAAGGTCTCCTTTACGGTTAAGGGTGGCGAGGTACTCTGCGTGGCCGGTGTAGACGGCAACGGCCAGAGCGAGTTGGCCAATGCGTTGCTTGGGCTGGAAGGCCAAGTCACCGGGTCTATCGTGCTCAACGGTGCGGAACTGACCGGCAAGAATCCGCGAAAAATGCTCGACGCGGGCATTGGCTTCATCCCGGCCGACCGGAACGAGGATGGCCTGGTTGGCAGTTTCACCATCGCCGAAAACCTGATGCTGAACCGTTCCAACGGTCTCCCCTTCGCTAAGGGTGGCGTGCTGCAACTCGGCTTCCGTGACCAATTCGCCGCCGAAAAGATCGTCGAATACGACGTGCGCACCGAGGGCATCAATCAGGAGGTGAGCCGCCTCTCCGGCGGAAATGCCCAGAAGGTCATCGTCGCCCGTGAGATGTCCAAGGATCTGAGCCTGCTGGTGGCCGCTCAGCCCACCCGTGGTGTGGATGTTGGTTCCATTGAATTCATTCACAAGCGCATCATTGAGGAGCGCGACGCGGGCATTCCCGTGATCGTGGTCTCCACCGAACTCGATGAGGTGGTTGGCCTCGCCGACCGGATCATGGTTATGTATCGCGGCGCCGCCGTTGGAATTGTCCCGGCCGACACTCCCCGCGACATTCTGGGTCTGATGATGGCGGGCATCGCCCCCGAAAACCAGGAAGGAGCGCCCGCATGAGCGACGCCCTAACCCCAACCCCACCGGTCGAACCTCCTCCGCCAACGGAGCAGGACGGCGTGGCCGATGAACTTGCCGAGGCCAGCGCCTTTGATGAGGCATTGAATCTGGGTGCAGCAGAACCGGAGGTCACCCCGGAAGCAGAAGAAGACAATCGCTGGCGGGAGGCCGCCCGCGAGATTCTTTCCGGTCGCCTGGCGGTGGCGTTCGGCGCCGTGATCCTGGCCTTCCTCGTTGGCTCCCTGCTGATCGTGTTTACGAACTCGAACGTGCAGGCCGCAATGGGTGGCGACGGCAACTTCTTCTCGGCGGCTGGCTCTGCGATCATTGACGCTTACGATGCGCTGATCCGCGGCTCGATCTGGAATTGGCAGGGCCGCAACTTCAACGCCCAGATTCTGCCGCTGACGCGAACCCTGCGTCACGCCACCCCGCTAATCGCGGCCGGCCTCGGCGTCGCCGTCACCTTTAAGGCCGGGCTGTTCAACATCGGTGGTCGCGGCCAGATGATCTTTGGGGCGATTGGCTCTGGCTGGCTCGCCTTTGGCCTGCGTGATGCGGGCATTCCCTTCCCGCTGCACCTGCTCATTTGCATTATCGGCGGTATGTTGGCTGGGGCGCTCTGGGGGGCCTTGGCCGGTTTCTTGAAGGCGAAGACCGGGGCGCACGAGGTCATCGTGACCATCATGCTCAACTTTGTCGCCTACCACTTGCTGCAATACCTGCTGGCCACCCCAGGCTTGATGCAGGATCCGGCGCGGTTCGATCCAATCACCCCGCCAATCCCAGGCAGCGCTCGACTACCGGCGTTATACTCCGACCTCAACTGGGGCTTCGTAATCTCCCTGCTACTGGTGGCGGCGTGTTGGTGGCTACTCAACCGGTCTACGGCGGGCTTCGCCTTCCGCGCGGTGGGGGAGAACCCCCGAGCGGCCAAGGTAGCGGGCATCAACGTCGCTCGCACCACCGTGATCGTCTTTGCCGTCTCCGGTGCGCTGATCGGCTTTGCTGGCGCCCACCAGGTTCTCGACCCAGCCTCACCGGGCGGGTTCGGCGACACCATCGACGGCGGCATTGGCTTTGATGCGATCACCGTGGCCCTGCTGGGCGGCTCCAGTCCCGTGGGCGTGCTGTTCGCCGGAATACTGTTTGGTGCCTTCCGAGCTGGCGGCGTCCCCATGCAGGCTCAGGTTGGCGTCCCGGCAGAGATCGCCACGATCATCCAAATCTTGATTGTGATGTTCATCGCGGCGCCGCCGCTAGTTAGGGCAATCTTCCGCCTCCCGCAGCCATCCCAGGCCGCGAAAGCCAAGAAGGACGCCCGCAAAACCCAAAAGACCATCACGAAGGCAGCGCGACTAACCGCGAAAAACAATGAGGAGGTGGTGTCCGAATGAGTGCTGTTACTGCTGAACCCGCTGTCTTCGGAACCGAGATCGTAGAACACCGAATCATCGAGCAGCGTTCCTTTAAGCTGCCCATCATCCTCACTGTCGTCAGCGTGCTGTTGGTCGTGATGCTGCTGTTGGCCCCTCGCGCCGGTTACGCCGTTTTTCGGCTGGCGGCCGAGACCGACTACGTCTCCATCCCCGACGTGAGGGTACGCGGCCTGCTTGTTGCCTGGATCTGCGTCGGGGCCGCCGCGCTACTGCTGCCATTGGCCTGGCACCGCGCGGTCACCTACCGCAAGCTATGGCCCTGGGCCATAGCATTGTTCGCCCTGCTGGCGCTCACCGCATTCCTCGCCTGGGCGGGAGCCGGGGCAAACGGCTTCTGGAACGTGACGGCGCTGATCGTCAACGCCATCGCGGTGGCGGTGCCGCTGGTGTTTGGTGCCCTCGGCGGCGTTATCGGCGAGCGCTCCGGTGTGGTGAACATCGCCATTGAGGCGCAGTTGCTAATGGCCGCCTTCACCGGAACCGTAACCGCCTCGATAACTAACAATCCCTGGGCGGGACTCGTGGCCGCCTTGGCGGCGGGCGCGCTCGTCGCAGCTCTGCTCGGCCTGCTCGCCATCACCTACAAGGTCGATCAGATCATCGTCGGTGTGGTGCTGAACGTGCTGGTGATCGGCATGACAACGTTCCTGTGGCGGGCCTGGTTGCAGCCAAACTCTGACGTTCTTAATCGCGTCGATGGCATCCAGTTTGATTCTGTCGGCATCCCCGGCCTGAATCGAATTCCGATCATTGGCCCGGCGTTGTTTAACCAGAACATCATCGTCTACATCATGTTCATCGCCGTGGTTGCGGTTTGGTTCGGGCTATACCGCACTCGGTGGGGTCTGCGAACTCGCGCGGTCGGTGAACACCCCAAGGCCGCCGACACCGTGGGCATCAAGGTGAACCGGACCCGCTGGGTGGCTGTGTTGTTAGCCGGCGCAGTCGTGGGTATTGGTGGCGCCTCCTACACGCTCATGGCGGGGCGAGTCACCGGCTTCGACCAGGAGATGACCTCCGGCTATGGCTTCATTGCCCTGGCTGCGGTGATTTTCGGCAAGTGGAATCCGGTGCGTGCCGCCTTCGCCGGGTTGCTGTTCGGCTTCGCGATCAACCTGCGCATCGCGCTGCCAGCCCTGAACCCCGGTGGCCCGGCGATTCCGCCGCAGTTCCTGCTGATGGTTCCCTACGTGGTGACGCTACTCGCGGTCGCCGGTCTCATTGGCCGCTCGCGGGCTCCGGCTGCGGTGGGTTCGGCTTATTCCGTCGAATAGAAAAGAGAAGACCATGTCCGATGCTGCGCGTGAGATTGACTGGGATGCCCTGCGGGACGCCGCTCGTGAAGTGATAAAGCACGCCTACGTCCCGTACAGCAAGTTCCCCGTGGGAGCCGCCGCGCTGGTGGATGATGGGCGCGTTGTGGTGGGCTGCAATGTCGAAAACGCCGGGTATGGCGTGACGTTGTGCGCCGAATGCGGATTGGTCTCCTCGTTGGTAGCCACCGGCGGCGGGCGCCTGATGGCGTTCGCCTGCGTGGATGCGCGCGGCGCAGCCATCATGCCCTGCGGGCGCTGCCGCCAACTGCTGTGGGAACATGGTGGGGCCACTCTCCTCATCGATACCCCGAAGGGCATCTTGCCCATGACCGAGGTGCTACCGCAAGCCTTCGGGCCCGAAGACCTTGACCTGGTTTACGACTACAAGGAGGGGGCCAAGTGAGCCTCGAACAGTTCGACGCCGTAGACGTAATTCGCACCAAGCGCGACAAGCATCACCTTTCGCCCGGCCAGATTGACTGGGTGATCGACGCCTACACGCGCGGCCTAGTGGCCGAGGAACAGATGAGCGCGCTGGCGATGGCGATCTTCCTCAACGGCATGAACCGAAGCGAGATCGAGCGGTGGACCAACGCCATGATCGAGTCCGGCGAGCGGCTCTCCTACCCCGGCCTCACCGTGCCGACAGCCGACAAGCACTCCACCGGCGGCGTAGGTGACAAGATCACCTTGCCGTTGGCGCCCCTCGTTGCGGTCTTTGATGTGGCCGTGCCGCAGCTCTCCGGGCGTGGCCTGGGGCACACGGGAGGCACGCTCGACAAGTTGGAATCCATTCCCGGCTGGCGGGCCAACCTAACCAACGATGAGGTGCAGGCGCAGCTTGCTTCCGTGGGCGCCGTGATCTGCGCCGCCGGGCCGGGCCTGGCCCCAGCCGATAAGAAGCTGTACGCCCTGCGCGACGTGACCTCTACCGTCGAGTGCATTCCACTGATCGCCTCGTCCATCATGTCCAAGAAGATCGCCGAGGGCACGGGCGCGCTGGTACTCGACGTGAAGGTTGGCTCCGGCGCGTTCATGAAGGACATCGATAACGCCCGCGAACTGGCGCGCACGATGGTCGATCTGGGCACCGACGCCGGGGTGAAGACCGTCGCGTTGCTCACCAACATGGAAAGCCCGCTCGGGCTGACCGCCGGTAACGCCCTGGAGGTGCGCGAAAGCGTCGAGGTGTTGGCCGGTGGTGGCCCACGCGACGTGGTGGATCTCACCGTGGCCCTGGCCGTCGAGATGCTCGCCGCCGCGGGCAAACCCACCGATGAGGTTCGGGTGCGCACCGCGTTGGCCGATGGCCGAGCGATGGATGTATGGCGGGCCATGATTAGGGCGCAGGGCGGTGACCCCGACGCTCCGCTGCCCACCGCCAAAGAAACCGAGGCGATCGTGGCCCCGGCCGATGGCGTACTCGCCCGCCTGGACGCCTACGGCGTGGGCGTGGCCGCCTGGCGTCTGGGCGCCGGACGCGCGCGGAAGGAAGACCCGGTGCAATTCGCCGCTGGCGTGGAGCTACACGCCAAGCCCGGCGATGCCGTGATGGCCGGGCAGCCGCTGATGACGCTGCACACCGACACCCCCGAACGCTTTGGTCGCGCCTATGAAGCCCTCGAAGGCGCCTGGGAACTGGCCCCCATCGGCACCGACATCGCCGCAAGCCCGGTAGTCCTAGACCGCCTGCACTGACCCTCACTGACTACTAACGTCATTCTGCGACTACGCTCGCTACGCTCCTTACGCGCAGAATGACGACGGATTTACCCGGCGGATGGAGCGATGGCGGTGGTGCGGGCCACTCAGTTCCGTGCCATCCGCGCGGCCAATGTGGAGGTGCTGCACCTGTACTGGTCGATTGGCCGAGACATCCTGGGCCGTCAAAAGCGTGACGGCTGGGGCGCCAAGGTGGTCGAACGTCTAGCCGCGGACCTCAAACGCGAGTTCCCTGAACAGAGAGGCTGGACTCGTTCCAACCTGCTATACATGCGCAAGTTCGCTGAGGCATGGTCAGACGAGCCTGGAATTGTCCCAACACCGTTGGGACAATTAAGTTGGAGCCACATCAGAGTGCTTATTGACAAGCTTGATGTTCGTGAAGAACGAGATTGGTATGCGCTGACAGCCAGCCAGAACGGCTGGTCAAGTCGTACCCTGACTGCCCAAATCGCGTTAGATTACCGTTCGCGACTCGGTGCTGCACCATCTAACTTTGAGTCGGTTCTATCTCACACTGAATCGGAGTTGGCTCAGCAGCTCGTCAAAGATCCGTACATTTTTGAACACCTCGGCCTGGTAGACCGCACCCGTGAGCGCGCCATCGAGACCGCACTCATGAGCCGCATCCAAGACACCCTCCTGGAGTTCGGCCGCGGCATGACCCTCGTTGGGCGTCAATACCGCCTCCCCCTGAGCGACGGCACCGAGTATGTGCTTGACCTGCTTCTATTTCACGTTGAGCAGTTGCGCTACATCGTCATTGAGCTTAAGGTCACAGATTTCAGCCCCGAACACCTCGGACAGCTGGGAGCCTATGTTGCTGCCGTAGATGGCGAACTCCGCAACCCCGAACTCCATGCCCCCACTATCGGCATCTTGCTCTGTACGGGCCGTTCTGGCGCTTCCGTCAACTATTCCCTGAATGCCACTGCTGTGCCCGTGGCCGTCGCCGATTATCGCCACAGTCATGCGCGGGCTGCGTTGCCCGACCCCGCAGAGCTACAAGCAATCCTCACCAACGAACTTGGAAAATGACCGCGCCGTCAGCGGTAATGCTGATGGCTCGACAGGGTCAATCGGCGGATGGGGCGATGGCGGTGGTGGAGCGGACCACTAGTTCTGGTTCGATCAGCAGCAGTTCCCGGCTGGGGTTTAGGCCGCGCATTTCGTCTAGTAGGGCTTGAACTGCGGCTTGGCAGAGGGGGCGCACGGGCTGGCGTACCGTGGTTAGTGGCGGAGCGGTGTATGACATGAGCGGGGAGTCGTCGTAGCCAACCACCGACACATCCTCGGGCACCCGCAGGCGACGCAGCCGGGCCGCGCGGATTGCCCCGATTGCCAGCACGTCCGAACCACAGACTATGGCGGTATGTCCGGCGGTGATTAGCTCGCTGGCGGCGATTTGCCCACCCTCAATCGCGAAGGCTGAAGGCACCACATGCGTCTCGGCATCATCCAGGGAGGTCGCCAACCCGGCATCAACCAGCGCCTCGACAAACCCGATCCGCTTGTTTTGGGAGGGTGAGAAGCGTTCGGAGCCGACGGCTAGCCCGATCCGGCGATGCCCCTGCGAGGCCAAGTGCCGTACGGCCAGGCTCATCGCAGTGGCGTCGTCTACGGCTACCTGCGGGACATCCACATCGGGTGCGTGCCCGCCGACCAGCACAATCGGCAGGCCGAGCGAGCCAAGCCGCTGATAGCGATCGTGCGCGGCGGTGGTATCGGCGTGCATTCCATAACAGAACAAGATGCCATCTACATCGGCCTTGATTAGCGCCTCAATGTATTCATCCTCGGTGGGACCGGTAGGAGTCAACGTGCACACAATGGGGGTATAACCGCCACGAGTGAGAAACGTGCCCGCGACCTGGGCCATCGCCGCAAACACCGGATTGATTAGCTCGGGCAAGATGATGCCAACCAGGCCGGTGGCCCGCGCGCCAGCCATGCGGTAGCGGTCGTAGCCGAGGGAATCCAGCGCCGTCAGCACCGCTCGCCGGGTGGAGCTGGCCACCGTCGCCTTGCCATTGAGTACCCGCGATACCGTGGACATGGAGACGCCAGCAATTTCGGCAATGTCGGCAAGGCGAGGTTCACCAGTGGCTAGAGACAACGTCGGGCCTTCCAGATTCTTGTTGGGGTCAAGCGCCGAAGCCATCATAGGCTAGCCCTTCACAGCCCCCGATGTGGCATCACCGACAATATGCCGCTGTAGGTACCGGAACAGCAGCACCACCGGAATGATCGTCAGCACGGCCCCGGCGGCGAACACCCCGAGGTTAGCCGAACGGTCGTTCTGCAATAGGCCGAACAACCCCACGGCTAAGGTCTTGGAGTTCGGATCGGTCAAGAACAGCGAACCGATCAGAAATTCCGAGATCACCCCGACGAACGCCAGCAGCGTGGTGGTAGCGATAATCGGTCGCAAGATGGGCAACAGGATGCGTCGGAAGATCACAAAGTGACCGGCGCCATCGATCCGGGCTGCCTCGTCCAGCGAGCGCGGAATGGAATCCATAGTCCCCTTGATTAGCCACACCTGACCCAAGGCTCCGCCGGTCATCGCGATGCAGTAGCCGAGGACGGTGGACAGGCCGATGGCGGGCACCACCTGACCAAGTCCGGCGAACATGTTGAAGATGGCGATCATCGCCAGCACGTTCGGGAACATCATGATGAGCATGAGCGCCAGCAGACCCCCACGTCGGCCCCGGAACCGCAGGCGAGAAAAAGCATAAGCGGCACAGGTGGAGCAGACGATCTGGACAACGGCGACAAACGTGCACACGATCAACGTGTTTAGATACCAGCGGGGAAACGGCCCGACGCTACCATCAAAGAGCCGCCGGTAGTGCACTAGGGAAAACCCGTTGGTGGGAACAATGCTGGTGCTGGCCACCGACCCGATAGGGTCCAGCGAGGCGGAGATCACATACAGAATGGGGAAGGCGGCAAACGACAGCGCCAGCCCGGCGACGGCGTATCGCCAGCCGACTTCTTTAAGCCAGCGCCGGCGGGGGAGTCGGGCACTCATGCGATGTCCTCCAGGCGTTTGGTGAAGCGGAACTGAATGGCGGCCAGCACGCCGGTGAGTACGAACAACGCCACCGAGACGGCCGAGGCGAACCCGAAGTCGGCGCCATCGCCGCCGAACGCGATCCGGTACACCATCGAGATCAGAATGTCGGTGGAGCCGCGAGTGAATTGGCCGGGGGCGAACGGCCCGCCCTGGGTGAGCAGCTCGATCACGTTGAAGTTGTTGAAGTTAAAGGCGAACGAGGCCACCAGCAGCGGCGCCACGGAAACCAGCAGCAGCGGCATGGTGATCTTCCAGGTGGATTGCCACCCGCTTGCGCCATCGATCCGCGCCGCCTCCAACACGTCGTCGGGTATCGATTGCAGCGCGCCGGTGCAGACGATGAACATGTAAGGGAAGCCGAGCCAGGTGTTGGTGAGGATCACCGCGAACCGGGCTAGGGTCGGATCGCCCAGCCAGTTCAGGTGTGTGCCCAGTAGATCGTTAATCAACCCGAAATCGCGATTGAAGAAGTTAGACCAGATCAGGATCGAGATAAACCCAGGCACGGCGTAGGGCAGCAGCAGCCACGAGCGCATGGCCTTGCGTCCCCGCACA
Organism: Promicromonosporaceae bacterium; assembly: GCA_009780755.1. Taxonomy (GTDB): domain Bacteria; phylum Actinomycetota; class Actinomycetes; order Actinomycetales; family Cellulomonadaceae; genus Xylanimonas. The sequence goes on from WQZL01000003.1 coordinate 14,057, forward strand.
CGGCGGTCGTTGAGGGTGACAGCTAGGAAGAAGCCGATGATGAAGGTGAGAAATACCGAGGAGAAGGCGAACATTAGCGTCCAAATTAGCGCCTGAAGAAACTCGCCAGCGATGGTTCGGTTGGTAAACAGCCGGATGTAGTTGTCCAGGCCGATGTACTGCAGCCAGCTTTGCGGGAAGGCTCGTTGGCCGTCGGCATCGACGAATACGTAGGAGTTGCCGACGCGGCCCACGGTGAACGTCTCACCCGTGTCTAGGTCGGTGATGACTCCGGTGTTCTCCTCGAAGGCCAGGGTGGCCCGGCCCTGGAAGGCGGCGCCCGTGCCCTGAATTCTGATCGCCGACTCTTCGTCAACCATGACGACAATCTCGCGGATGGTGGCGAAGGCGGCGTTTACCTCGTGCGGGGTGAGTACCCGGTAGCCGGGAATCGCGGTGACCCGCCCATCGACCACCATGACCTCACCGGGGAAAACTTCAAGCGGTTGACCTTCCACACCGCGATAAACATCGCCCTCGGGTGCGGCATCATCTACGAGGAACAGGGCGAACGGCCCGTATTCTGCCGAGCCTTGGGTGGCGACGGTAAGTCGGTAAGTGGGGGAACCAGGTACGAGATGCACCGAGTTACCGATGATCGAGGAGACCGCCTGCTCCTTGGTGCCCCGGTGGCCATCGCCGAAGTTAGTGAAGGAATAGTTCACCGTCATGAGTACCGGGACGATGAGCAACACCGCCAGGAAGAACGTGCCGGGGAAGATGTACTTGGCTGGCACGAATCGCCGAGTCGAGTAAATTGCAAAGATTGCCGCAATTGCCACCAGCACGATGGTTAGCCACAGCCACATCCGGTAGCTGATGAGCAGCGGCACTAGGTACAGGCCAAGAGCCGAGACTACGGACAGCACGCCGATCCGGGTCAGCACCGCGCCAACGGTGGTGGTGCGGTCGGCTCTGGAGCGCATCCAGCCGCGCTGACGCTCGGAGCTGCACTCTTTTGGTTCGACGGTCATCTGCTCTCCGATAGCGGTTGTCTATTGCAGTTGTCGGGTTCCGGGCGGCGCCTGAGAGGTAGCTGCCGCCCGGAACCCCGGTGGTTGCAAACTCAACCACCGCGTAAAACATCATTCTGCACAGAATGACGGGGTGTGTGGCGTTAGCCGATTGCCTCGCGAATCGCCGCGGCGGCAGCTCGGAAGGTTTCAGCCGGGTCTGCCCCATCAACCACGGCGGCGTAAGACTGGCCCAGCGGACCCCACACGGCTGACATTTCTGGGATGGCGGGCATTGGGTCGGCGGCGGCGGAGAGTTCGCCGAACTTGGCCATGTCAGAGAAATCGGCCTCGATCTGCGTCATCAGCGAGATTTGCGCAGGCGGCATCTGGTTCGAGACAAACATGCCGAGTACCACATCGGAGGAGACGAGAATATCGGCGACGAATTGCTGGGCGAACGCCTGGTTGATGCCGTTGGCGGCCACGTAGAAGTTGTTCACCGTGGCAAAGGAGCGAGCCTGACCGCCAGCTGCAAAGCCAGGGATCACCGAGATCGTGTAGTCGATGCCGCCCTCAATGATGGGCGTGATTGCCCAGGGGCCGGAGATCAGGTACGCGCATTGGCCCTCAGCGAACAGCGGGATCGAGTTGGTCCAGTCGATGGAGGTGCGCAGCACGCCATCGGTTCCCAGGGCGCCGATCAGCTCGGCTGCGGCCAGGCCACCGTCGGAGTCAACGCCAATGTCGGCCGCGTTTAGGGAACCATCGGGGTTCTTGCCGAAGATGTAGCCGCCGCCCGAAGTGAACAGGGGCTGCATGTGGTAGGCGTCACCGCCCAGGCCGAGTTGCAGGCACAGCGGGTGCTCGGCGCCGCCGGCCCGGCCCGCCTCAACCATCTCCTCGATGGTGGCTGGCTCCGGCACGTCGGTCAGATCGTTGTTGACGAACAGGCCGAGGGTTTCTACGCCGTAGGGCACACCGAAGGTTTGGCCGTTGAAGGTGACGGCCTCGATGGCGGTGGGGGAGAAGTCGGAGGTGTCCGGGATGAGTACCGGCACGATGGCCGAGTTCTGTACCAGGGCGCCGATCCAGTCGTGGGCGCCGAGCAGAACGTCGGGGCCGTTCCCGGCCTGGTCGGCGGTGATGAACAGGTCGCGCAGCGAGCCGGAGACCGACTGCACGGCGACGGTGATGCCATTGGCCTCACCCCAGGCGGCAGCTGGCTCCTGGAGCGCGGCGGCCTTGACGGCATCGGCCCAGATCACCAGGTCGGCGTCGGCCCGGTCTGGGGCGACCTCTTCCTCTTCTTCGCCGTAGCCATTCTCATTGCCCTCACCGTTTTCGTCCGGGTCGGGGTCTTCCTCCTGGGGTGGGGTGTCGGTTTGTGCCTGGGTGGGGTCGTTGTCCGGCTCGTCGCCGTTCGCATCATCGGAGCCGCAACCGGCTACGACCAGGGCCAGGGCGGCGGTGAGGGCAACCAGGCCCAAGCCGCGAGTTTTGGTAGAACGCATAAGTCTCTCCCTTGAATTCTCGGGGGTTTTTCTCCCCGTCTTCGCGCCGTCCGCTGCTCGGACGTTGTACGCCTTGCCTGCATCATGCAATACTTGCTGCAAGATTTGCAAAACGCGGATGCTGAATCGAGACCTAAGCGGCGCTGCCGGATCGTTTCACTGGCACGAATCGCGCGGTTCGGCACCAGCCCATACCTACAAGGAGTATCAAGTGACCAACCACCCGCCCGGCGAGCATCTGCTCGATGCGCCCCATCATGACGGCTCGGAGCAATACGTCGGGGAGGCCACCCCAGCTCTCGGTGACGCGGTGCCGATCCGCTTGCGGGTGCCAGGGCAGGGAAGGGAACGGGCGGTATGGGTGCGGGCAGTGGTTGATGGGGAGCCGCGTCGGATCGAGGCCCGGCTGGATCGGGCAGATGACGCGGGCCGCTGGTATGTGGCCGAACTGCCGATCCATAACCCAGTCACCGCCTACCGCTGGCTGTTGGATGAGCCTGGTGGTTATCGCTGGGTCAACGGTACCGGCGCCCATGCCCGCGAGGTGATCGATGCGGCTGACTTTCGCCTCACCACCTACGCCCCGCCCCCCGGATGGACGGCCGAGGCGGTGGTCTATCAAATCTTCCCGGATCGCTTCGCCCGCTCGCCGCAGGCCGATGAGCGACCGCTGCCTGACTGGGCCGAACCTACCGCCTGGGATACTCCGCCCGATGGTCGCAGCGCCGCCACCCCGCACCAGTTCTATGGCGGAGATCTGGGCGGCATCGAGGCAAACCTTGACCACATCGAACGGCTTGGGGCCAACACGCTCTACTTAACCCCATTCTTTCCCGGCCGCTCCAACCACCGCTACGACGCCTCGACCTTTAACGCGGTAGACCCCCTGCTGGGCGGTGACGCCGCGCTCGCCTCGCTCACAGCGGCTGCCCATCGACGGAGGATGCGGGTTATTGGCGACATCACCACGCATCACACCGGTTCCGCACATGAATGGTTCCGGGCGGCGTCGGCGGACCCGAACTGTCCAGAACGCGGCTTCTACCACTGGCTGGATCAACCAAATCGGATAGATCGGGAACCTTACGCCACCTGGCTGGGCGTCGAGACCTTGCCCAAGCTGAACTGGGACGCGCCCAAGTTGTGGGAGCGAATGATCGACGGGCCAGACTCCGTGATTGGTCGCTGGATGCGTGAGCCTTATCTGCTGGACGGTTGGCGCGTGGATGTCGCCAACATGACTGGCCGTTATGGCCGCGACGATCATGCCCGCGAGGTGGCTCGTCGCCTGCGCGCCACGGTGCTGGCCGCCAATCCCCAGGGTCTAACCGTCTCCGAACATTTCCACGACGCTGCCGATGACGTGATGGGCGACGGCTGGATGTCCAACATGAACTACAGCGCCTTCACCCGGCCGCTGTGGACGTGGGTGGTGGAGCCGGACTGTCCGTTGGACTTCCTGGGCATCCCGGCGCCAATCCCGCGTCGCGGGGCGCCGAGCATGGTTGCCTCCATGCGAGAGTTCACCGCCCGCTACCCGTGGAAGGTGGCGACCCGGCTGTGGAACATGCTCGGCTCGCATGACACCCCCCGCATCCGTACCGTCACCGGGTCGGCGCCGCTTGCGGAGGTGGCGACGGCTGCTCTGCTCACCATGCCGGGCACGCCCGCGCTGTTCATGGGGGATGAAGGCGGCTTCACCGGTGACGTAGGCGAGGCCGGACGTCGCACGATGCCTTGGGAGCAGATCGGACAAGGTGGCGGTTCTGGCTGGCAGGGAGACGTGTTTGATTCCTGGCGGTCGCTGATTGCCGCGCGTCAGGGCAGCCGCGCCTTGCGCGAGGGTGGCCTACGCTGGGCCTTTATCCAAGACGACGCAATCGGCTTCCTGCGGGAAACGGCCAAGGAGCGAGTGCTGGTGGTGCTGGCTCGGGCGCCTTGGGCCGGGATGCGGCTGCCTTTGACGGGCGCGCCCGAACTACTGGCTGGAGGCACCCTCTGTGGCACGCCAACACTGCACATGACCGGACAAGCACTAACAATCAGCGGCGACGGCCCCGCCATCGGCATCTGGCGGCTGGGTTAAGGGACGAATATCCCATATCCGCGTACTTGGCGGAGGGTTAAGCTCATGCCGTTGAGCAGGCTGACAGCTTGGCGTGATGCGCGCATAGAGCTGGCGCCAGGTGCTTCGGCTAGATTTAAGCCATGAGTGATGCTCGGACCTTAAATGTGATCCCTGAACTGCCGAAGGTGCTGTTGCACGACCATCTGGATGGTGGTCTGCGTCCGCAGACCGTACTGGAGCTGGCCGCTGCGGTCGGGCACCCGCTTCCTGCCGATGATGCCGACGCCCTGGCCGACTGGTTCCAGCAGGCCGCCGACTCCGGCTCGCTGGAACGATACCTGGAGACCTTCGCGCACACCCTCGCCGTGATGCAGACACCCGAGGCGCTTACCCGCGTGGCCCGTGAGGCCGTGATCGACCTCGCCGCAGACGGTGTGGTCTACGTCGAACAACGATGGGCGCCGGAGCAGCATCTCACCCGTGGCCTGAGCCTGGCCGAGACGGTTGAGGCCGTGCAAGCCGGGATCGAAGAAGGCATTGCCGCTGCCGCCGAGGCCGGATACATCATTCGCGTCGGGCAAATTCTCTCCGCGATGCGACAGGCCGACCGCTGGCCCGAGATCGCCGAACTCGCGCTGGCCTACCGGGATCGAGGTGTCGTCGGCTTCGACATCGCCGGGCCAGAAGAGGGTTTCCCGCCCGCCCGCTACGGCGACGTATGGGCGCGGTTGGCAAGCGAAAACTTCCCGGTTACCGTCCACGCGGGGGAGGGTGCCGGGCTGGATTCGCTGACCCAGGCCGTGCATCTAAGCCGGGCCGACCGCCTCGGTCACGGCGTCCGTATCATCGACGACATCACGTTCGACAAGCTGGGACAGGCGACGCTCGGCCCGCTCGCCAACTGGGTTCGCGACCACCAAATCCCGCTAGAGGTGGCTCCGCAGTCCAATTTGCAAACCTTGGCCGCTGGCGTCCGCACTCTGGCCGACCACCCCATAACCCGATTGAAGGAACTCGATTTCGCCGTCACCCTCAACACCGATAACCGCCTAATGTCGCGCACATCGATGTCCAAGGAAATGACTCTGCTAGTCACCGAGGCCGGATGGGCAATCGACGATCTCGCCGATGTGACCATCGCTGCCGCGTGGGGCGCCTTCATTCATCACGATGAGCGGCGTACCCTTGTCGAAGATGTAATCGTTCCCGGATTCCAGCGCCTTGAAGGAGTGCAACTGTGACCATCTCTTTAACACCCGCCGAATTGGCCGCCTACATCGACTACACTCTGCTTAAGCCGGAGGCTACCGACGCTGATGTGGTCGCGCTAGTGGAGGAGGGCGCCGCGCTCGGGTGTTTCTCCGTGTGCGTTTCGCCGACGTTTGTTGCGCTCGCCGTCAAGCAGGCCGCGGGCCGCATCAAGGTGGCCACCGTCTGCGGGTTCCCCTCGGGTAAGCATGTCAGCGTCATTAAGGCCGCCGAGGCGGCGCAGTCCGTGGCTGACGGTGCCGATGAGGTGGATATGGTGATCGACATTGGTGCCGCTAAGCAGGGCGACTTTGCCGCCGTACAGGCCGACATTGCCGCAGTGCGTGCCGTCGTGCCCGCCGGGCGCATCCTGAAGGTAATCATCGAGAGCGCTGCGCTCACCGATGAGGAGATCGTGGCGTGTTGTAAGGCATCGGAGGCGGCTGGTGCCGACTTCGTGAAGACCTCGACCGGCTTCCACTCCGCCGGTGGCGCCACCGTGCATTCGGTGTCTTTGATGGCGCAGACGGTTGGCGGGCGCCTCGGCGTTAAGGCTTCCGGCGGTGTCCGTACCCTGGCCGACGCCCTGGGTGCCATTGAAGCGGGCGCCACCCGCCTGGGTATGTCCGGCGCCGCTGCCGTCCTGGCAGAGTTGGCTGGCGTTACCCCCGCCACCCCAGCAACCGACTACTGACCCTTGTCATCCTGCACGTAGTCGCAGGACCTAGGGTTAGCGGTTACCGTCGGGTCTAGGTTCTGCGACTGCGCTCGTTCCTCGCTTCGCAGAATGACGCTAAACGCTCCGTAGTCCTGTGCCACAGGGGCGCCCGTGATAGATTGTCTTACTGTCTTACTGTCTTGCGGAGGTTGTCATGAGCATGGTTTTGGTCAATGGGCGCGTTGATGCTGTTACCAAGCAACGTGCGGAGCAGGTGTTAAGCGAGCATCGTCTCACTGCTTCCCAGGCCATAAGAACGTTCTTCAACCACCTTGCAGCGGGCAGTCCGCTTCCCGAGTTTCTAACCCCACCACTGGAAACCGATGCGGTCGAAGAGCGGAGAGCGCGATTGGCTCGCCTGGAGTCAATCGCTGGTTTGGTGAGTTCAGCGGCGCTTGCCACCGACGAGGGAGCCGCCGCGTTGCTCGAAGCAGAGATGATGCAACGTCATGGTTAGCGTGCTGTTAGACACTAATGTCGTCATCGACTACCTCGCTGAAAACCGCCCAGGCCACGGCGATGCGGTGGCGTTAGTCCGCGTTCTAGTGCTCGGCGGCATTGGCCTGCACATAGCGGCCACCTCGCTTAAGGATGTCTACTACATTGTCACCCGGACGCATGGCGAGGTTTTGGCTCGACAGGCAATCTCATGCCTCAGTGCTGACATGACGGTGATAGCCATTGACGCCGAACTCTGTGCTAGGGCATTGGCCAGCAATGAACCTGACTTCGAAGATGGGCTGATTAGGGAGTGTGCGATTGCTAGCGGCGCCCAGTGGATAGTGACGAGAGACGTGAAGGCGTTCTTGCATTCACCGGTGCCGACTATCACTCCTCGGCAACTGCTTGACCGCCTCGGTTAGCCGACCGTCGCGTCACTCTGCGCGCAGAGTGATGGGGAATGATGGCCGTTTTGTACAAGACTGGGCGTGGGTTTGTCTGTCAGACTCGTGTCCGTTCGTGTTCATAATCACACAGGAGTTCTCTCATGCACGTCTCGCTTGCTGGCCCCGCTGGCCCTACCATCGTCACTCGCAAGGCCAAGGAGGCCGTCGCCTTCTACGCCGCCCACTTCGGTATCGTCGCCAATGACTACGGCGCCGGTGATGACTGCTGGTACTGGACCGTCTCCTTTGGTGAGCGCGGTGAGTTGTCCTTCGTGGTGCCGCAGGGTACGGAGACCGAGTTCACGGGCCAAGGTCTGTTCTTCTACCTCGAACTGGCTGACAACGCCGAGGTGGATGCCCTGCGCGAGCGACTGGTCGCTGCGGGCGTCGATGCTCCAAAGCCAGCCTTGGATGGCGGCATGTACCAATTCTGGATCACGGACCCAGCGGGCCTGCGCCTCATGATCTTCGCCGGCATGGCGTAGTTAGCGCGCGTCCGTCATGGGATTAATCGCCGAGGTTATCGCACCCCACCTTGTCATCGTCGCTTACGAAACCGGACGGGTATGTGGACAGCTAGGCGTACACGGCAGAGCGGTGGCCAATCTCTAGGGCAAGTACCACGAGGCGATCATCCTGGATGTCCACGATGATGCGGTAGTCACCAACGCGATACCGCCACATCCCGGAGCGATTGCCGGTGAGTCCGCGCCCCCGCGAACGGGGGTCGCCGGAGGCGGCGACAGCAACAAGAACTCTGCGGATGCGAGTGGCAGCGATCCGGTCGAGTTTTTTTAGGGCGCGTTCTGCGGCTGGATCAACTGCCAGAACCCAGGCAGATTCAGCGGGTTTGATGTCGGTGTCGCCAAGACTCATTCGATTTCATCCCAAATTGCCGTTAGCTCCTCGGGCGTCGGCTCTGGAATGCCCATTTCATCGAACACCTCATCGAGCGGTCTCGCGACTACTCTTCCTGAGCGCACATCCTCGGCGCGGCGTTCGAGGCCAGCTACCCACTCCAGGCGCTCTAGTTGCGCGTCCAGTGCCTCGCGCACGTAGTACGAACGAGGGCGGTGCGAGAGTGAGGCAAGCCGCGCTAGTCGCGCGCCAAGCTCGCTACCAAGTCTGACCGAGATCACGTCACTCATGTATACAAGTTTACATCGAAGCAGCTCTGATGCCCCAACGCTGCCCCTCGCCGTTGGCTGATCTCATGAGGAGCGGTCATAGCCCGAGTGCTGTGGTCATCTCGGCTTTCAGCTGTTCTAGTGTTTGACGGGCCTTGGCACGGAGGGCGGTTAGGTCTTTCGTTGTCGCCTTGCGGGCCTTGCGTGGGGTCTTGCCGACCGGGTGAATTACCTCTAGGTAGCACTTGACCTTTGGCTCGGTGCCAGAGGGGCGGACAATCACGCGGGTGTTGTCGGCGGTGAGCAGAAGTACGCCATCGGTGGGCGGCAGATCGCCTAAGCCTGCGGCCAGGTCGATAACCTCTGTCACCGGCGAACCGGCGAGCGTCGCAGGCGGCTCGGCGCGCAGGCGGGCCATCGCAGCCGGGATGCCGGATAGGTCGGTGAACCGTGCCGAGAGCTGGTCGGTTAGGTACAGGCCGTGTTCGCGGGCCAGGTTGTCGAGTTGACCGACAACCGACTGCTCATGTCCCTTCAGCCGATCTGCCTCTTGGGCCAACAACAGCGCCGCCGAGATGCCATCCTTGTCGCGCACCTCGCCCGGATCGACGCAGTAACCCAGCGCCTCCTCGTAACCAAACACCAGGTTTGGCGTGCGGGCAATCCATTTGAAGCCCGTTAGCGTGGTCGCGTGATCCAGGCCGTGCTTGGCTGCTATGGCGGCCAGCAAGCGGGAGGAGACAATCGAGTTGGCGAGGGTGCCCGATGGCACCTGCTTTGCAACCGCGTCACCGAGCAGCGCGCCCACCTCGTCGCCATGCAGCATCCGCCAGCCGCCCTCGGCCCGCGCATCGGGCACGGCCATCGCGCAACGGTCGGCGTCGGGATCATTGGCGATAACCACGTCGGCACCAATGCGCTTGGCCAGGTCGAGGGCCAGGTCGATGGCGCCTTTCTCCTCGGGGTTCGGGAAGGCGACGGTGGGGAAGTCGGGGTCGGGAGCCAGCTGCTCAGCCACCGGGGTAACGTCGGTGAAGCCCGCCTCTGCCAGCACCCGAGCCAGCAGGTCGCCGCCAACACCGTGCATGGAGGTAGTGACGATTTTTAGGTTGCGCGGCTCGTAATAGTCGCTTAGGCCAAGCACGCTTGCCACGTAGTCGTGAGTGATCTCCTCGCCCAGCGCTGTCCAGCCCTCGGTGGCGCGCGGCACCTCGTTCGCCGCCCCGATGCGGTCAATGCAGGCTGCGATCTTTGCGTCATACGGCGGCACTATCTGGGCGCCCTGCCCCCAGTCGGTGACGACGCGCCCACCAAGGTAAACCTTGTAGCCGTTGTCGGCGGCAGGGTTGTGTGAGGCGGTGACCATCACGCCCGCATCGGCGTTTAGGTGCCGGGTGGCGAAGCTGAGTACCGGCGTGGGCAGGGACAGTGGCAGCAGCAACACCTCAATACCCTGAGCCGTGAGTACGGCGGCCGTGTCGAGGGCAAAGTCGGCACTGCGGTGTCGAGCGTCACAGCCAACTACCACGCGGGGCGTGGCATCGGGCAGTGCGCCCAGCAGGTACTCACCCAACCCGGCGGCGGCCTTGACAACGACGGCGCGACACATTCGATTCGGCCCGGCAGCCATCGCGCCGCGCAGCCCAGCAGTGCCGAACTGTAGCGACCCCGTGAACCTATCCCACAGCTCGCTCAACGCCGGGCCGCGCTCGGACTCCTCGGCCCCGGCGGTCTCCACCTGGGCGCGCTCCACTAGCGCGGCCAGCTCGGCGCGGTCGGTGTCATCTACGTCTTGGGCCAGCCACTGTGCGGCGGCATCGAACAGATCGAACATCTGCGTTCCTCATTGTCAAAGTCGGTGGTTGAGCCTGTCGAAACCACCATTGCCATATGTGTGGGTGGTCTCGACCCGGCCCTCCTGCGTCGGGCCTACTCAACCACCGGGACTTGCTAAATCTTCTGGACTATCTGAGCCAAAAGATTGGAGATCACCGGGCCAGCAGCGGTCCCGGCCTCGATCACCTCTTCGTGGGAGAGTGGCGTCGGGCTGATCCCAGCGGCAAGGTTGGTCACCAGCGACAGGCCAAGCACGTCCATCCCAGCCTCGCGGGCGGCAATGGCCTCTAGGCCCGTGGACATGCCCACCAGGTCGGCGCCGACGATGCCCGCCATCCGCACCTCAGCCGGGGTCTCATAGTGCGGGCCGCGGAACTGTGCATACACACCCTCGGGCAGCGTCGGGTCCACCTCGCGAGCCAAATCGCGCAGACGGGGGGCATACAGACCGGTGAGGTCCACGAACGTCGCACCCTCCAGCGGGGAGGTGGCGGTAAACGAGATGTGATCCCGAATGAGTACCACCTGGCCGGGACGCCAGGAGATATGCAGGCCACCACAGCCATTGGTAAGCACCATCGTCTTTACGCCAGCGGCGGCGGCAGTACGAACGCCGTGGGCGACGGGTCGCACGCCGCGACCTTCATACAAATGGGTGCGCGAACCGAGAACCAGTACGTGCCGCACCTCACCGCTGGCGCCTTCGACGCGAATGGAGCGGGTGGTAGCGACATGGCCCTCGACGGCGGGCTTGGCGAAGCCGGGAATCTCCTCGGAGGGGATTTCGGCGACTACCTCGCCCATCAGTTCGGCGGCGCCTCCCCAGCCGGAGCCGAGAGTGACAGCCACGTCGTGCGTGGCGACACCGGTGGCCTTGGCGATGTGGTCGGCGGCGGCGCGGGCCACATCGAACGGGCTGACGGCGGGATTGCTAAGGTCATGCTTCGTTGCGCTGGTCATGAGTAGAGGCTACCGTAGTTGTTGAATCAGATTAGTCAGACTACTATTGACGGTATGAGAACAATGACAGCCACCAGCGCGTCTAGGGGTTTCTCGGCCATGCTTGATGCGGTGGAACACGAAGCCGAGGAGTTCATCATCGAGCGCGACGGACGCCCGGTGGCGAAGGTATCGCCGGTGCCCTTGTTCAGCGGCGCAGGTTTTAATCGCGCATTGACCGAACTTGGGCCGAACTCTGACTCAACTTGGGGTGAGGAGCTTGAAGAGATTCAGACTCTGCTAACTTGGAGCGACCCGTGGAAAGAGTGATTTTAGATACAAACGTCCTAATTGAAGCGGAACGCACTGGCCGACTTGACCAGTCGTTGGATTTCGACGATGTTGCGATAGCCGCAGTTTCCCTGGCCGAGCTGCACGAAGGCGTATTGGGTGCGCGGCGCAGAGGGGATAATGCAACTGCTGAGCGTCGTGAGGCGTTTGTGGAGAGAGTGGCTATTCGGGTGCAGGTTTTGCCCTACTCCAGAGAAACCGCAGCGGAACATGGTGCATTGCTAGATTACGTGCGCGCGACGGGGAAACCGCGCGGTATTCATGACTTGCTTATCGCTGCTCATGCGCGAGAGACCGGCCGAGCAATTGTCTCTGCCGACCGTAAGGCCAGGTTCAATGACCTTCCCGGCGTGCGGCTTCGTTAATAGATTGTGGTCGCATCATGTAGGTGGTTGGATGGCAGGATGCATGAGATCGAGTCAAACAAACACGCCTGGGGGCAGCTCTCCGCGGACCACTACCGCACGTTCAAGGCGGCGCTCGCTGAGGGGCGCCACCAGCTAAACAGGTACATTCAGGCCGAGGTGGGTGACCTCACCGGCAAGCGCGTGATTCACCTGCAATGCAATACCGGCGCTGACACCCTGCTGCTCGCTGGGATGGGTGCGGCCCATGTCACTGGCGTCGATTTGGTGCCGGGTAATGTTGTCGCTGCTCGGCAACTGGCTGAGGATTTCGCGTGTCCCAACGTGGACTTCATCGAATCCGACATCATGACGCTGATGGCGAACCACCCCGAGTTGGCTGGCCAGTATGACGTGGTCTTCGTCTCTGAGGGGGCTATCGGCTGGCTGCCCGACCTTGCTTTGTGGGGCCGTACCGTTCGCTATCTGCTGAGCGACGGAGGCTACGCCTACGTCTTTGAGGGCCATCCAACGTTCCTGATGTTCGATGAGGGGCGCCTCGCTCATGGCGAGTACAACGTCAAGTATCCGTATTTCGGCAGGGAGCCAGACGTTGATAATTCGATTGGCGGCTACGCAGGGGAGACCAAGACCGGTGTGCAGGCGTACTTCTGGATGAACACCCTCTCCGAGATCATCAACTCGCTCATCAACGCGGGGTTGCGCATCGAATTCTTCAACGAGTTTCCCGAGAACTTCTACGATTCTGGCGGCCAGGAGCGCGTGGACGCCGTACTCTGGAATTTCCCGTTCAATGATGGTCGTTTCCCCCAATCCTTCTCCCTGAAGGCAACGGCCACCGGCTAGGACACTCGGTGGTTGAGCGGAGACTGTGACGGCCTTCGGGTGGTTGAGTAGGGCCGCCAGGCCCGTGTTGAAAACAGCCCTGAGATGGGTTGTGGTTTCTTTCGCGTTCGCTACGCTCCCTGTTGAGGGTGTGGTCAGGAAAAACAAACTTGTTCTAGTTGTGATCGAACAATGCGCGCCATGTTCCGGGTCGGCGTGCGCCAAATACAGTTCTAGTTAGCCTAGAACAACTAGTGTCTGATGCATGATCTTCCGCATCGACCCCACCCGCGACGAACCGCTGTACGCGCAGCTCGTCGCCCAGGTGCATGTGGGCCTGGCCCGAGGCGACCTTAAACCAGGCTCCAGGTTGCCATCAGCTCGCGAATTGGCCGAAACCCTCGACCTCAATATGCACACCGTGCTACACGCCTACCAGCAGTTGCGCGACGAGGGCGTACTCGAACTCCGTCGCGGACGCGGCGCCACCATCGC
>WQZL01000004.1 GCA_009780755.1 Promicromonosporaceae bacterium
ATGTACGGGCCAGAGCCGACCGGGTTGGTGGTGGCGTCGGGGGCGCCGAATGTGGCAGGCGAGAGCAACATGCCCGGAGGGCCAGCCAGGTTGCGGATAATCACCGGGTCAGGCTCGGACATGGTGATGGTCACTACGTTGCCATCGGCGGTAGCGTCGGCGATGTGGTCGGCCATTGCCAGATTGACGGCCGAGGAACCCATGAAGTTGTGGATGTTCGCGGCCACGGCCTCGCCATCAACGGGGTTCCCGTCGGTGAAGTAGACACCCTCGCGAATGTTCAGCGTGATGGTCAGGCGGTCATCGGAGACCTCCCAGGCGTAGGCGATGCCGGGGGCGGGGGTGCCGTCGGGGTTCCAACGCAGGATGGTGTCGAACACGGCGGTCATGATGGTCATGTCGTGACCAATTGACAGGCCGTTGACATCCCAACCCGAGGGAATCGACAGCGAACCCATGCGCAGGTGACCGTGAGGCTCGGCGCCGGTGGCGGCGGGCGGGTCAACGGGCGGATCGTCCGTGCCAGGGGCCTCGGTCTCAGCCTCGGTGGGGGTAGGGGTAGCGGCGTCGCCACCGTTGCCATCGTCGTCGCCGCAGGCTGCTAGGAACAGCGCGGCCGTGACGGTTGCCGCAACGGCAACTGATCGTCTGATCTTCAAGGTCATCTCCCTCGATGTGCGCCGACAGTAGTCGGACTTTTGGTCAAACGGCTGCTCGGTGGTGTGCAACCGCGCTGTGCGAACCACCCGGTTGGCGATGCGCTGTACGGCCTGAGCATAATCATTCAATAGGGAATGCTGTCAACATGACGTGGGTGTTGCGCCGTTCGATAACGTTTTCGGGCGCCGCACATGGCAACAGGGGGACCGGTCTAACCTCTGGTTTTACCGCCCAAGCGACCCGGTTTTTCCGTTCACGCTGGGCAAATACCCTCGAGCGTCGCGCAACATAACGATCTGGTTACAACCAGCCCGTCAATCGGACCTCGGATCAGCAACGCGGGGCGTCAGCCCGCCGTAACCAGGTCATCGATGGACAGGTATGCCAAGTCATGACGGCGCGCGAACTCCACCAATTCCGCCCCCCGCAGCATGGCACCGTCCGCTCCCGCCACCTCGCAGATAACGCCCGCTGGACGCAGCCCGGCGGCGCGCGCCAAGTGCACTGCCGCCTCGGTGTGCCCTCGGCGAGCGCGCACCCCCCCCGGATGTGCGCGCAACGGGAAAATGTGGCCGGGCGCGGTCAAGTCCGCGCGCGTCGTGGTTGGATCGGCCAACAGCCGCGCCGAAAGCGCCCGCTCGGCTGCGCTGATGCCGGTGGTAACGCCCTTGCGAGCATCCACCGAAATCGTAAAGGCCGTGCGGAACGGGTCGGCATTGTCGGGAACCATCAACGGCAGTTCGAGTCGATCAATATCCGCCGGGTCAAGGGCCACGCAGATCAGCCCGCGGCACTCGCTCATCAGAAACGCAATCCGTTCCGTTGTGATGTGCTGGGCGGCGAAGATCACATCGCCCTCGTTCTCCCGCTCCACATCATCGACCACCAGAACTCCCCTACCGGCGGCGATTGCTGCAACGGCAGCGGCCACACGATCAGCAGCGGGCATGAATTCTCCAAAGTGAGGAAGGGCAGGGCAACGCACAGAGCCTACCGCCCCGCCTCCTCCCGTCATCCTGCGCAACTCGCAGGAGAGTTGCCCGGCAGAAACCATCAACACTAGAGCCTGCGACTACGCGTCGGGTGACGAGAATGCCAGCTGTCCACCCCTGACAGCTCTACGCGCACCCAACGACAACATTTGCCGACGTCAGCAAACGATTCATCCTGCCTGACTCGCCATTTCACCAGGCCCAGCTCGCCGATCCACCAGCACTAGCTCGCCATTTCACCAGGTCCAGCTCGCCGATTCGCCAAGTGGTTTTGACAAGCTCGGCTTGGCGCTCCGGCAACACCTGGCGTGTTCGCAAGCTACAACGCCGGGCTTACCTCCGGCCAAACTCGAGCAAGCTCGGCTTGGCGCTCCGGCTTCACCCGGCGTAGTTAGGGGCCTCGGCGGTCATCTGAACGTCGTGGGGGTGGCTCTCGCGCAGGGAGGCGGCCGTAATGCGAACGAAGCGGCCCTTCTCCTGAAGTTCGCCGATGGTGCGAGCGCCAACGTAGAACATCGTCTGGTGCAGCCCACCGATGAGTTGGTGCGTCACGGCCCGCAGCGAACCCTTGAACGGCACTCGACCCTCGATGCCCTCGGGCACGATTAGGGAGTCATCGGCCACCTCGGCCTGGAAATAGCGATCCTTCGAATACGACTTCTTGCCGCGCGACGACATCGCCCCGATAGAACCCATGCCGCGATACGCCTTGAACTGCTTGCCATTGACCAGGATGGTCTCTCCCGGCGACTCCTCTGTGCCCGCAAGCATAGAGCCAAGCATGACGGACTCGGCCCCGGCCACAATGGCCTTGCCCAGCTCCCCGGAGTGACGCATTCCGCCGTCCGCGATCACCGGAATACCGGCGGGCCGAGCGGCCAGCGCCGCCTCATAAACGGCCGTCACCTGCGGCACGCCAACACCGGTTACCACGCGGGTGGTACAGATTGAACCGGGACCGACCCCCACCTTGATGCCATCTACTCCGGCGTCCACGAAGGACTGGGCACCGGCGCGGGTGGCAACATTGCCGCCGATCACCTGCACATGGCGGGTAGCCGAGTCGCCCTTGAGCCGGGCACACATCTCGATCAGCATCCGCACGTTGCCGTGGGCGGTATCGGCCACAAGCACATCTACGCCCGCGTCGATCAGGGTGGTTGCCCGCTCCCAGGCGTCGCCGTAGTAGCCGATGGCGGCACCAACCAGCAGGCGTCCCTGGCCATCCTTTGACGCGTTGGGGAACTGCTCGGACTTTACAAAATCTTTGACGGTGATTAACCCGACCAAGCGCCCGGCGTCGTCCAGCAGCGGCAGCCGCTCGCGCTTGTGTTGTCTGAGCAGCGCGGTGGCCTCTTCGCGCGAAATGCTGGCCGGTGCGGTGATGAGCGGCTGAGGGGTCATCACCTGAGCCACGGTGGTGGTGGTCCATTCGGCAGCGGGGGTAAAGCGCAAGTCACGGTTGGTTACCATGCCAATCAAGCGACCGTCCGCGTCGAGTACGGGGAAGCCGGAGATGCGGTACTCCCCGGCGAGGCGGTCGAGTTCGTCGAGGGTGGCGTCTGGGCCGATAGTGATGGGGTTGTCGATGATGCCGGTCTGGGAGCGTTTGACGATATCTACCTGCCGGGCCTGATCCTCGATGGATAGGTTGCGGTGCAGCACGCCGATGCCGCCCTGGCGAGCCATCGCAATGGCCATGCGGGCCTCGGTGACGGTATCCATAGCCGCCGAGATGAGGGGCGCACGCAACGAGATCTCGCGGGTCAACCGGGAGGTGGTGTCGATATCCGACGGCGCCAAATCGCTGTAACCAGGCAGCAACAGCACGTCGTCATACGTCAAGCCGAGCGCATCAAAAGGGGTGCTGAGCAACACATCCGTCATGGAGTATCAGTCTAGTTGTCTGCCGACCTCTTGCCGACTACGGCGAGTACCTCGTGGAGTAGGCCGGTGAAAGAGCGGACCCGTTGCACATTCGCGGCGAGTGGTACATCGCTAGCGGAATCTTCGCGACGCAGGCCAACAAAGATGGGCAACGACTCGAACTTGTCGTGAACGGCGTAGACCACGTCCAGGTCGGGACGGGCCAGGTTGGTGGCAAGAACTACCGCGGCAGGGCGCACCATTGTTACCAGCTCAAGGGCGCGATGCGCCGATACCGGCCCCGTGACAATCCGGGCGATAGCCCCGGCGGCCACCAGCGACGCGGCCAGCGCGTGGGCGACCAACGGCACCATCTCATCGGGGGCAGCGAAAATCAGCGCGATCTTGCTCATCCGACTCGGATGCGCGGCGGACGGCTTTCCCCCCGCGACCTCGACCTGCTCGAAGGTCAAGATGAAGTTGCGCAGCGCGGTCATGGCCGCATTCGAGAGTACCAACTCTGGGTCCTCACCGGGGGTGCCAAGAACGGTGCGCTGAGCGATGCGCTGCCAGGCTGGCTCAACCAGTTGCGTCCACCAGGCTGCTGGATCATCTTGGACGTCCAGGTAAAGCAGCGCGTTGCAGGTGGCTTGGTCATAGCCGAGGGCGGAGTCGATTACGGCGGCAATACGCGCCGACAGGTTTGTCGGTATCGTGATCGCGTTCGAGTCGGCCATAGAAAAGTCCGCGCTTGGGCCGCCCGGAATGGCGCGCAAGTGGGTTCGCAGGGAGGCTACCGAACCCAGGGCAGCAGTTTCGGTAGTCAGTTCGCCGCCTGCCCCGATGATATCTGCCGCCGAAACTTCCGACTCCAAGGCGATGGCCGCCGCATCCGCCGGAGCTACGCCCTCCAACGTCAGGCGGCGCATGATTATCAGACGGGCCACATCTCCTGGGGTGTATCGGCGGTGGGCACCAACGGTGCGCTCCGAAGGGCCAAGGCCGTAGCGACGGTCCCAGGTGCGCAGAGTTGCCGGGGCCACCCCGAGCCGTCGGGCAACCACGGCAACGGCTAGCCCGGGGCCGGTCACAGTGCCGATGGATGTCACTCGGGAGATCACGCCCCTATTCTGCCAATTAATATCAGGCCTGCCCTCCTGGGATGCAAATTTTGGCGCGAACCGTCCGCGAGCAAATTCGGACATAACACACATCAATAATGGTCATCTCGGCGCTTCGAGTAGCACAATCCGTCAAAAATTGGTAGGGGAAAACCTATTGACCAACCCCTGAACAACTTGTAATTTGGTCATATGACCGAAATCTCGAGGTTGCCCGGCCCCGTGCTGGAGCTATGGGAATGGCAATATCAGGGTGCCTGTCGCGAGGTTGACGACACTCTGTTCTTTCACCCCGAGGGTGAGCGAGGCAATACGCGCCGCAAACGGGATGAGGCCGCCAAGGCCATTTGTAGCGAATGCCCCGTGGTTCAGGAGTGTCGCGAACAGTCGCTACGCGTGCGCGAGCCGTACGGCGTCTGGGGTGGACTCTCCGAAGAGGAGCGTTTCGCGATGCTGGCGAAGAAACTCACCATCGCCGCGTAACCAGTTCGAGCAAGCGCGAAGCCCCTCACGCCGTAGCGCGAGGGGCTTCGCGTTGACTCCATAATCCTGCGAGCGCGTAGCGCGGCGCAGAATCAGCTGACGACTACCGCCAGGATGTCGCGGGCGGATAGCACCAGGTACTCCTTGCCGGAGTGCTTGATCTCGGTGCCGCCGTACTTGCTGTAGATGACCTTGTCTCCGACCTTGACGTCAACCGGAATGCGGTTGCCGGAGTCGTCGAACTTACCCTCGCCAACGGCAAGGACGATGCCCTCCTGGGGCTTCTCCTTGGCGGTGTCCGGGATGACCAGGCCGGAAGCGGTTACCGTCTCGGCCTCGACGGCCTCGATGACAACGCGATCCTCGAGCGGCTTGAAGGGAACCGACACGTCGGACCTCCTCTTTCCTCTTGCTTGATGGACTTTGGATTTGGCTTCGCTGCTGGCCGTCGTCGCGGGTGCCGGCGCAGCGCCGAAGCGCAGTGGCCCACTTTAGCAACTTCCGTTAGCACTCTGCCACCCCGAGTGCCAGTGTCTCTGTTGCGACCTCGATTCGTGCCGTTTGTATCGGGTCGTGCGCTATAGGGCACGATTCGCCACAAACGGCACGATCCCACGTCAGCTTGTGAGCAGCACGGCTAGGCGGTCAAGGATGAAGCGGGCCCAGAGCAGGTGGGACGGGGAAGCTTGCGTGAGCAGAGCGGTGGTTGCAGAGCTCAGGGTGCCAAGGCCCAGGTTGTCGAGTTCGCGCTGGCAGCGGGTGAGTGTTTCGCGGTGTCGTGAACCGAGTACGGCTTGCCCACTTGAACACAGGGCGTCAACCACATCCTTAACCTGCCCGCACAACCGCTCTAGCTCGGTTAGTTCGCGGCCGGAAGTCGCGACCTGCCGGTGTTGGTCGAGTTTCATCAGTCGGCTTATCCAGGTCGGGCTAATCTGTTTAAGCGGTAGCGGGGTCAGGCTGAGCGACACCAGTCGCATCCCGTTCCTATCGGGAAGGAAGGCCGCCTCGGGCCGTTCCCCGATGCGGACGATGGCAAGCGCCTTGCTCTCCTTTAGTAGCCAGGTCAAGAGCCGCATGTTTGCCTCGGTGGCGGGCAGCATCAGCCGGTGATGATCTCCCTGGCGATCATTCAGCGGCAAGATGATCTGCTGAGCCACTTCGTCTAACTCCAACACACCGAACCCGAAGCTCCGACGAGGCAACACGATTCGCAGCGGCTCCTCGGTCGCACCGAAGGCCACCCGTGCCTTGCCGCCCGCGTGTGTGTTTACCTGCGCGGCCAGCTCTTCAAGCGGAACGTCCGCCCACCCCTCAATCGCCTCTACCGTGGTGACGCTGGCCGGAGCCAGCGTGCCATCTTCGCGGCGGCGTGGATTTCGCAATTTGAATGGGCCGGAGCATAACCGGGCGGGTGAGGCACCCCAAAGCAGCGGTGCCTCCCAGTTCGCGGTGAATCCGAGGTCGGCGTTTGCAGACCGGCCATTGGTGGCCTGTTCGATGCGCCCGGCGTCGGCATCCCAGCCATAGTAGGTAAGGCCACGGGCGCCCGCGGGGGCCTGCCACCACTTGACAGCCAGCGGGATCAGCCTGCCGGGCGGCCTCTCATCGGTTCCTGTTTCCTGTGCCTCGGTCTGGCTGGTCGCGTCGGCGGCCGCGCAGGCCCACGCCTGAGCCAGCGCGGAGGACACCGCCGAGGCGGCCATGTCGTCCTGACGCTCGAGCAGCAGCTTTAGTTGCCCGGCAGCGATGGCGACCAGCCGAGCTGTGCGTGGTAGACCCGCCAGCCGAGCGCCCTGCCCGGCTCGGGACAGCCTATCTGCGTCGGCCTGGACGGCCTGAGAGACACCGGTCGCGACGATGCCTTCGATGACCGCCCGCACCTGAACGGCGGCGGCTTCAGCGTCCGCGCGTCGAGCCTGTCGCTCCGGTTTGTCTCGGTCGGCGCGCTTGCTCACGACGGCAACTGTCTCCTCGCGGGAGGTTGCGGCGGCAATCTCGGCGGGCGTCCAATCTCCCGCCGCCCGCGCCCAGAGCCAAGCGGTCACGACGTGGACACAGACTCCGGCTACGGGGCAGGGGCAGCGAGTTGTGGTCGGGCCGCTCGGCAGCAACCGCAGCTGCAAATCGTCACAGGTCACCATCACCTCGGCCTCATCGGCGCTGATGAGTACCACTCGTTCAACCAAGCGGCGGGCGCGACGCACCAGTCCGGGATTGGCGAGTTCGATGAGCGCGGCATCGTTTAGTCCGGCATAGGCGGCGGCCCAGGAGGGCAGCGCGACCGGCGATCCTTTGGTCAGTGGCGGGGTCATTGAGTGACCTCCGCGAGCCATTCGGCGAAGCGATCCGGGGTCATGGCTCCGATCTCCATGCCCGCCTCGGCTAGCTTGGCGGCCATGCCCCGGTCGTACCAAGGCTCGCCCTCATCGGCCAGGGAAGCCAGACCCAGCAGCGTGACGCCGGAGGCGGCCAGCCCACGCGTCGTGTTTAACAACGCGGAGACGGAGCCGCCCTCCTCGAAATCGCTGATGAGGGCCAGCACGGTGCGGGAGGGGTTGCGTACCTGTTTTGCGGCGTAACCCATCGCCTGAGCGATGTCGGTGCCACCACCAAGCTGCGCCGTCATCAGCACCTCCACCGGGTCGGTGGCCAGGTGGCTCATGTCCGCCACCGAGGTGTCAAAGAGCAATAGGGTGACGCTCACGCCGGGCAGCCCGGCCAGGATCGCGGCGGTGACTGCGCTGTGCAGCACGGAGTCGGCCATCGACCCGGACTGGTCAACAACTACGATCACTTGCCACTGAAGATTGCGACGCCGCCGCCGCGTCGCGAAGTGAATATCCTCGACCAGCATCCGTCCGGTTTCGGGATCAACGTTGGCCAGGTTGGCGGCAATGGTGCGTCGCCAATCAAGGTTGCGGGCGCTGGCATGTCGAGTGCGCTGATGGCGGGAGTGGGAGCCGGTCAGGGCCGTGGTGAAGGCGGGGCGCAGCCGGGCGATGATGTCGGCGATCACCTTGGCAATCAGCCTGCGGACGGCCTCGGCGGTGGCGGGGTCAAGTTTGCCCCGGCTGCGCAGCAGGGCGGTGGCCAACTCAGGCTTCGCGTCCAGACCATCGACAACGGCCGGATCTTTCAGCAGTTCATTGAGGCCATATTTGGCGATGGCATCGCGCTCCATGCGTTCGAGAGTGGAGGCAGGAAAGAGGTCGCGCGCCTTGCCGAGCCAGTTCAGGGCGGTGAGCGCCGAAGGATCGAGCGATCCGCCGCGCCCCCGCGCATGTCGATGCCCCCGCGCCTTGTATTCGCGGTCGTACAAGTATCCGAGAGTCTGCTCTAGCTCGGCATCCCCCTCGCCCACGGCCAACTGCCGGTCGGCATACCGCCCCAGCACCAGCCGCCACCGCCGCGCCAGCTCCGCATTATTCTCAGTCATGCACGGTCAGTTCCCAGAGAGCGCTGGCTGGGATGGCACGGAGCTTGTCGCCAAACGGCAGCGTTCGCGGCCCGGTGTGCAGTACGTAGCCGGCAATCAGATCGTCCCCCAGTCGTTCCGCGAGGTGGCGCAGTCCCCTGAAGTCGTCAGTTGACGGGGATGAGGTGGCCTTGACCTCAATACCGATCACCTGTCCCATCCCGTTCTCCAGGATGAGGTCAACCTCGACGCCATCGCGAGTCCGGTAATGGGAAAGGGTGGGCTGCTCTTGCGACCACTGAATCTGCCGGGCAATCTCCATTGCCACAAACCCCTCAAACAGCGGGCCGAGTGGGCCACCTGGTCGCCGCAGTTTGGCAAAGGTTTGAGTTAAGAGTGCCGCCGCGACACCCGAATCAACCAAGGATATCTTCGATTGACTAACACTGCGCCCGCTGATGCGTCTAGTCCAGGCGGGAATCCGCTTGATTAGGTATACCTCTTCAAGCAGGCTCAGATAACGCGCGGTTGTCTCCTGCCGAAGCCCAACCAGACGGCTGAGGGAGCTAGCGGAAACGGTTTGTCCGGTGCAGCCAGCTAGCACGGTAATGAGTGCCCGCATTTCCGGGCCGCGTTCAATCTCGGCCAACTGGACAACATCACGGTTAACCAGATCAGCAACGTATTGCGTCAGATAACGTGCGCGACGGGTTGGCTCTCGACGGAATGCATCGGGAAAACCGCCGCGCACCACCCGCTCGATGTAGTCATCTCGGTCAACCAGGCTGTCATGCCGCAGTTCCGGGCCGCACTCGAAGGCAAGGTCAATGAACCGTTCAGCATTACCCTCAATCTCTCCCTGAGACAACGGCCACAGTTCGATCGTCTCCATCCGTCCAATCAAGGTGTCGGGAAGGTCACGCAGGCCAAGTACGCGGGCCGACCCCGTAAGGAGGAACCTGCCCGGAGAGGGCACCTCATCCACCAGAGATTTGATAGACAGCAGCAGCTCAGGGTCGCGTTGAATTTCATCAACGATCATCTTCTCGCTCAACCGGACGAAGCTAGCTGGGTCACGTCTCGCCGCATCCCTGGTATCCGCGTCGTCAAGGGAGTACCAAGTGGCGCCGGTCGCCTGACCGATCTTCTTAACCAAAGTGGACTTCCCACTCTGTCGAGCGCCGTTAACCAGCACCACCCTAGTGTCTGAGAGCGCTTCGGCTACCTGCATGGCCGCACGGCGAGACAGGTAGCGGGTGGCTGCATCAATCATCCTCAGACTCTATCCTCATGCCGAATCTGCCGCAAGGTCCATGCCGAACTTGCCGCACAGTTGATGCCGAACTTGCCGCAAGCTTCATGCCGAACTTGCCGCACGAGCGATAGTGCTTTTATTGCCAGGAGAGCGGCGCTAGATCACGTTCGCCTGCCTCGATGAGTTCGGCAATTTGGCGCAGGGAGACGGGGTATCCGGCCCAGACATCCACACCGACATTTATCATTCGGCCTCGCTGCAACCACTGCTTGTGCACATGTCCATGCACCAGCCAGCCCCCGCGATCTGCGGGGCGCCAGCTAACGTAGCGATCCTCGCCGTGCGAATCCCCCACGTAGGGGAAGTGGCTCATCTCGAATTCGATCTGCGCCTCTTCCGTGTCCGGCAAGTCCTCACCAGCGAGAACAAAAGTCTTGTCCAGTGCCTGGCCTGGCTCGGGGTTGATGACATCATCGAACCCGGATTCCAGGTATAGCGCCCTCGCCGACGCGAGTCGTTCTGGTCCAGTGGGGTTCCCGTTGGTGTACCGCTTGTCGTAACCCAGCCACGCCCGATCATGGTTCCCGGCGACGAGATATTTGGTGCCGTTGAGCCGCCGAATGTGTTTCAGCGAGTCGGTGACGGGCTGCCCGAGCGCAACATCCCCGAGTACGTACACCGTGTCGTCCTCGGCGACAACGCTATTCCATCTAGCCGCCAAGTCATTGTTCATCTCCTTGGTAGTGACGTAGGGGCGTCCGCAGAGTTCGATGATGCGGGCATGCCCAAAGTGCGGGTCAGCGGTAAAAAACGTCTGCACGCCATCACCCTACCGATTCGCAGCAAGCGGAGCGGCAGGGATCAGGCATCACTTTGCGAATGGTTGAGCAGGCAGCGCAGCGACCGCGGAAGAAACCACTCGAAGCGTTCATGCCTCGCCCCTACTCAACCACTCGGGTTAAGCCCATCCTGGGCCAAACTCGCCAACAGGGCTTGCTCAGCCTTTTGGGCTTGGACGGCCAGGGCGGGGGAGACATTCAGTACCGCGTCTAGGTCGGTGGGGCGCAGGCCGGTTGCTTTGGCGATGAGTTCGGCTAGGCGGGCGGTTTCGGTGGGGCGCAGCCAGGTGAAGGCTTGCCGCAGGTCGGGCAGCATGGCCAGGAAAGCCTCGTCGCCGAGGTTGCTCAGTTGGGCGCTGACGGCGGCCAACAGCTCCGGGTCATGAAGGATCAGGTCGGGGACGGCTTGCATTAGTCCCAGCAGAAACCCGGCGACCCGCTCGGGGTCGACGCCGGGACTGAGGTGAGCGGCTACCTCGGCGTGCAGATCACCCGGCGCTAGGTCACCATCCGAGTGGCCGATGCCCACCAGCACGCCCCGCAGCCGGGCCGGGGCCGCGCGGCGCTGCCGCAACAGCCGCAGTTCGCGCGCCGTCGGGCCGGTGTCGATGTCTAGCATCATCTCCCCTAGTCGGCGCAGCAGGGAGCGCAGGCTGAGCAGCGCCTGACACGCCTCCCCCTCATCCGCCGGGTCAATGCCCGCTAGGGGGCCGAGCTGGTAGGCAGCGGCAGCCAACCCTGAGGTTAGCAACTCGCGCAGTTCCGCCAGGTGACGGTCGGCGTTCAGGGCGAGGCGACCGGTTTCGGCGATCAGTCCAGCCAGGATGTGCAGGCTAGCGACGATGGCCGCCAGCCGCGCCTCGGCGTCGTAGCAGGTGCGCAGCGCCGCGAGCGCCTGTGGCAATTCGTCCAACGCCCCCATCACCACCAGTTCGGCGATCAAAGTAGCCACCGCCTCGGCGGTCAGGCTCTCCGCCGACAATCGGTTGGCAATGCGACTGCCGCGCACCTGGGCAATGGTGGCTCCTTCCTCGCTGGTAGCGATGAGGGCCGCCTCGACCAGCGGTGTCCAGGCGTACTCCCAACGCTCGGCTAACTGGCCCAGGCCCGTGCCGGTTACCAGGTCGGCACCGCCAATCTGCCGGGCGAAACCCGAGCCGATGAAGCGCATGGTGGCCAGGAACTCGCGGCGCCGCGCATGGGCAGGCTTGCGGGCGGTGTCGAGGCTGACCTCGCGGGTGGCGCCGTCGGTGATCGAGAAACGCAGCCGAGCCGCTTGGGCGCGGGCCTCGGCCACCAGGGGCGGAGCGGCGATTCCGGGCGGCAGGTCGCCCAACGTCGTGCCACCGAAGACGGCGTTGATCGCCTCCCCCAGCGCCCCGGTCAGGCCCGAGTCGTCCCGGACGAAGCAGCTCAGCATGGCATCGATCACATCCGTGCGGCCAGGGAAGGCCCGGCCTCGGAACTGCGCGAGCCGCAACGCCTGTTCGGCGGCGGCGGTCACCTCCGGCGTGGCCAGTAACTCGCCGTCGGCGCGCAGGCGGTCGGCCACTTCCAGCAACAGGCCGACTACAAAGTAGCCCCCGGTCAAATCGACAGGCGAAGCGTCCGCCACGCGCTGCCAGAAGCCGGGAGCGGGCATCCCCGCACCGTAGCCGCGCAGGCCATCGAGCCGAGTGTGGTCGTAACGGATGAGCCAGGCAGGACGCGTGACGTCGAGCGGGCCAGGATCGTGGCCGGTCACCCAGCGGCCCTCGGCGGTGTCGTCAAGCGCTTCGAGCAGTGCGAGCGTGTGATATGCGCCGGTCACCACCACCATCGGCCCGGCTTCCCCTGAGCGATGCCGTTCGATGACGGCGGCCATCACCGCTTCGCGGGCGTGGGTGCCATCCGCGTTTAGCACTTCCTGGTCGGCCTCCAACCGAGCCAGACCCGCCCAGGCGAGTACATCGGCCTGATATTGCCGCCAGTTAGAGAAGTCGTCGCGCAGTTCGAAGAGATGCTCCCAGACCTCGTCGTGATCGCGACAACCCAGACGAGCGGCCAGGGCCGCGATGGCCTCGCTGTGCACGTACTGCGCCTCGGCCTGCAAGGTTCGTACCCCGGCCCCGGCGTCCTCCGGTTCGGGGCGGTCAGCCCAGGACTGGTCTATGAAGTCAACCACGGCATCATTGGCGACACCCCAGCGCAGCGCCACCCATTCAGGGGAGAAGTCGGCCAGCGGGTAGTAGCCCGTGTGCCCCTCGCGAATCGAAAGCACAGCTATCGGCGGCTTGGTACGTTCATCGGCCAGTGCTAAGAGCAGCGCCGCGTACTCGCGCGGCCCCTCGATCAGCACCGTGGCGGGCCGCACCTCCGCGAGCAGCGCCCGCAGCGCCGCCGAGCATCCCGGAGAGTGATGCCGAATGGGCACGAAGTACACCCCGGCCTTTCGCCATCGCTCAAGTGCAGTCAGTCCAGCGGCGAGCCGGGGCGGACTAAGTTCGTGGTCAGTCATCGCAAGCTCTCACGGGCCAAGTAGCGCCAGTGGCACCACGGCTACCCCGTCTCGGCGGCGAGTAGCGAACTGTCCGGTGTTAATCAACACGCGATCAACTAGCCGGTCTCCGAGTTGTTCCTTGAGCCAGTTGAGGTGGCGCACATCGTGATCGGTGACCGAATCGGAGAGTTTGACCTCGATTGCCACCACGGAACGATCTTGGCCTTCCACAATTAGGTCGATCTCTCGCTGAGCATTGTGTTGACGCAAGTGGCCGACGCGGGCATCCACCGCCTCTGCGTACACGCGGACGCTCTGGGCTGCCAGCGACTCGAATAGCGCACCCACCCATGTGCCTTCCGTAGTACCGACGCGCTTCCCTTCGCCTCGGAGAAGCCCCGCTTTTCCGACTCCCACCAGCCGCGCCGCGAGAGCCGGGTCAACCAGATGGTGTTTGGGCGCCTTGCTCAGATTCGACAACGGGTTGAATACCGTCTCCCACGCTGGAATCGGATCAAGCACGAAGATGCGGGCAAGCTGCTCCCGGTAGGAATCAACCGTGCCACGAGCGGGCTTGTCTGACAACCCAGCGGTCGCTGCGTCGAGAATCTTGCTGTACACGGCATCCGTTGCCGTCGCCGCACCGTATGCCGCTAACCAGGAGCGCATCGCCTCTGGACGACGTACTTGAACACCACTTTCTAACAATTCATGATCGACGATGCGATCAACATAACTGCCAAGTTGAACATTGCGAGCGCGCTCCGATAAGTCACGTATTCCTGGAAAACCGGAGGCCAGCATCTCGTCAACGTATGTCAGCAATGTCGCCGAGCTTCGCCCGCTGATCTGCGGCTGCTCCCTTCGCAACAGTGCGCCCAATGAGACCGTCGGCTCGCTAATGCCCCGCTCGGCAATGGACATCGGGCGCATCTTGACCCGAACTATGCGACCTGCTCCAGAATGAATGCGTACGCCCGGCGCCACGCTCGCCGATCCGGCAAGCAGAAAACGTCCCCCTGATCTATCCGCGTCAACTGCGTTCCGAACCACATCCCAGATCTCCGGCACCAGCTGCCATTCGTCAATCAGCACCGGCGGGGTTGCCTGGATGAGGTGGCCGGGGTTGCCCTCGGTGGTGGCTCGAACTCCGCTTTGAGTGAGGTTGATGACGGTTTGGGCACGCTGAAGCGCCGTGGCTGACTTGCCGACTCCCTTGGCGCCCTCCAGCGCGATTGCGGCGAGGTCAGGGAAAACCTCGTCTAGCAGATCGTCGACGATGCGTCGCCTGTAGGTCATGAAAGCATTCTACCAGCATCAACACGAGCCTGTTGTGCAGATTTACGCGAACCTGTTGTGCAAATTCATGAAGACCTGTTGTGCAGATTTACGTGAACCTGTTGCGCAAATTCATGACAGCCGACAGGCGGTTCAGCAGCTGCGGCTCTACTGCCACAGGCCATCGGCGGCCTGGAAGAAGGCGCGCCACAGCTTGGAATGGCGGGCGCGTTCTCGCACCACGTTGTCTACGTAGTGCCGCATCAGGCGAGCGTCCTCGGCAGAAGCGAGCGGCAGGCAATGTCCGCCCAGCTCGGTATCGAACACGTTCCCGATCAACTCGGGAACCGGACTTCCGTCGCGCAAAGCAACCCAAAACCACGGCAGAGAGCCGGTTCGGCGAGGAGGAGGCAACCCACGGGGGACAACCTCTTAGTGGCTCAGCGGGTCCATCTGGCAATCCCAGGCGACGCCCTCGTCCAGGTAGGCGCCGTCTGACAGTTGAGGCCGGCAATCCCAGTCGTGCTGATCCCAAAGCAGCTGGAGTTCCTTTTCGGTCAGTGGATGCTTCGGATCGTGCTCGTAAACGAAGGCGCATACGTCTACCACCTCGCGGAGTTGACGGTAGGTGAAATCAGGCGGCACCACTGAGTTGCGAACTAGGCAATCAACTACCAAGTCGTTGAAATCCTCGCCGTCAGGGTTCAATCGGATTAGATCCCAGAGAATCCAGAGATCGTTCCAGTAGCGAAACTCACAATCCGCAATTGCACTCCGCAATTCGGGATCGACATCAGGCCAATACCCATAATGGGATGTTTGAAGAGCGAATCCCCCTAGTCCATCTTCTGTGATCGTGGTTACAGTCGCAGCTACTGAAGCAAATTCAAGCTCGACATCTCGGAAACACGCTGTCGCCGCTTCGGCGGCCTCCCGCATCTCAGCCAATGTCAACTCGCCATCGACAACGATTGCCCGCACTAAGTCCGACTCGGCCCGCGCATACACACGCGCAAACTCATCAGCCCACGGATTGTAAGTAGGCTCCTCCGCAGCGCTTGCACAAGCCCCCACTGCTATTAGTAGTGCGGCAGCAAACGCCGCTTTAGCGCGCTTGCCCTCAACGACAGGCACTCTCAACTACCTTCTGAGCGTCCGGCCGGAGTCCGAGTAGTGACCCGCTGCAGTTATGCTGGAGATGGAACCCGATGCAGACCTCCAAGGGCCACGAGAAGTATTTCGCGGGAATCCTAAGATGGGGCCACGAGTGCTGACGAAAGCCTGGATTTCCTGGCCGCCCACACAACCCACCCGCACGTAAACGTTCCGCGTTGTGCGCAAGTTGCCCCCACAACTGAGGACGATCGGACCGGTGATGGATTGGGCTCGGGACATTGTGTAAAACGGGCAAGCCGGAGCGACCGCCGAGGCCGGAGCGGCGACAGCAACACCGCCGACAAGCAGCGCCTCAACCACCCCGAAGGTCAACAACTTGTTCTTGATCTTGCTCATGGCTTTCTCCTGTGAGGAATGAAAAAGTCTGCGGCCACGATTGCAGCCACTAGGAGGGTACACACAGTCAAATCACTCCTGCCACCCGGCATCAAGCGAGAACCAACCCCCTTGCGTCATTCTGCGCGGAGCGAAGCGGAGTCGCAGAACCTCGTCCCAGACGGTTACCCGTAACTCTAGGTTCTTCCGACTTACTGCGCTCGCCCAGAATGACGGCGTGAGCGATTCCTGCTGGTTGAGCGGATTTGTGCGGCTTCGTTGAGCAAACTTCAGGGTCGCGACCTAGCCCCACAGGCCATCGGCGGCCTGGAAGAAGGCCCGCCACGGCTTGGAATGGCGGGCGCGTTCTCGCACCACGTTGTCTACGTAGTGCCGCATCAGGCGAGCGTCTTCGTCGGAACCCTTGAGGGCAATGCCCACCAGGCCGCGAGCCACGTCAGCGGCGCTGACCTCACCGTCGCCCAGGTAGCGAGCGGCCAGGGAGGAGGCGATAGCCACGTTCACGGCCTCGGCGGTGGACATGACGGCCTCGGGGCGCTTGACGGGCGTTCCCGATGCAGTAGCGCCTGTGCGCAGGTCAGCAAAGGCTGTGACCAGCACATCCATCACATCCGGCGCCAGTGGTGGACGATGCTCGCCTAGTTCCGCGTCGAGCGCACCCACGATCAGCTCGGCCTCAAAAGCCCGGTCGCGGATGGGACGGACCGTCTCGAAGTTGAACCTCCGCTTAAGCGCGGCGGACATTTCGTGGACGCCGCGGTCGCGCAGGTTGGCGGTGGCGATGACGTTGAAGCCGGGGCGAGCGGCAACCTGACTCTCCAGTTCGGGCACCATGAGCAGCTTCTCGGAAAGGATCGAGACGAGGGTGTCTTGAATTTCGGGAGGGCAGCGGGTGATCTCCTCGAAGCGCACCAACATCCCGGCCTGCATGGCCCGGTATACCGGAGAGGGGACGAGCGCGCGCTGACTTGGGCCTTCGGCGATGAGTAGGGCGTAGTTCCAGGAGTAGCGGATGTGATCTTCAGTGGTGCCGACCGAACCCTGCACGGTGAGGCTCGAAGCACCGGAGATGGCCGCTGCCAGCAGCTCGGAAAGCATCGACTTGGCCGTGCCCGGCTCCCCCACCAGCATCAGCCCCTGGCGACCCAGCAGGGTGACGATGGCGCGATCTACCAGCGGGTCATCACCATAGAACTTGCGGCCCACCTGCAACTTAGGGTCGCCGATGATGAAAGAACGCACAGCTCGGGGCGATAGACGCCATCCCGGCGGAAGCTCGGCGCCGCTCTTCGCGTCGGCCGCGGCTAAGGCAACCAGTTCGGCGGCGTAACGATGCTCGGCTGGGGGCCGCAGCTCCGTCTGCTCGGTTGATGTCGGCTTTGTCTTCGGCATCAGAGGCTGGCCTTCTTCTCGTAGTCGGGGTCAAACGGCCCGAGCGCCGCGAGCGCGGCATAGTCGGCGTAACATTCGGCGAGCAGCACGGGCGGCACCTCGGCAAGCGGCACCAGGCTGTGACGACCCTTGGCGCGGCGGAAGCCTAGCCCCTCGGTGGCGCAGGTGATGTTCTCTTCGGGCAGGTAGGAACCGGTGAACCGCAGCACCGCCACCAATCCCACGGAGGTGAACGCCTTCGTGTACTCGCTGAACCAGCCGCCGTCCTCTCCGGCGCCACGCAGGTAGCCGCGCTTGCCTGCCACGCCCCTAAAGGAGAAGGTGTCGGTCAGGTGGCCGCGCAAGTCGGTCAGCTCGGTGGCGCCCTCGGGGAAGCTCGGCCTGATCGCCTCCGCCGCAAACTGCTCGAAAAGTGGCGTCACCTCGTAATCGGCCAGGTGTGTCCGCCACGCCTCAACCTCGGCGGCGGGCAGCAACGTGTGGTGGGCCAGCCCGATCCGAGCCTGCGGGTCGAACATCACCGACTCATCGCTCGCGTCAATGAATTCGCCGTCCTCTGCGGGGCGGAAGGCCCGTTGTGCGGGGCCGGGGTTTTCCAGCCAGACCAGCCGGGTAATGAGTTGGGAGACGAGCGGGTGGACAGCCAAGAACTCGGTGAAGTCGGCGGCGCTCCAGGTGCGCCCGGCGCACATGGCCTCGTATAGCCGAGCGGTTTGCAGGGTGAGTACGGCCTTTAGTTCCTTGCGGGCGGTCGTGAGCTGCTTCTTGGCGGCGGTGACCAGTTCCTCGTCGTCGCCGACGCGGGGACTGGGCAGCGCCTTCAGCGGCTTGCCGTCGGCATCGGACAGCTCGATCTTGGCGCCTGGGCCGACCCGGCCTAGGAACTCGCGCGGCCCGTAGTCGAGGCGCAGCAGTCGGTCTTTGCCGAACCCGGCAGTGGGGATGGTGCGGTCGGCCAGCTCATCGGGCGTCCAGCCGCGCTGCTCGGCTAGGCGCTCGACGAGTTCGCGGGCCTTGGCTTGCACTGTGGCCTGCTTGAAGCGCCGGGAGATGGATAGCAGCAGTTGGATGGCCGCCGGATCGCCGTTGGCGTACAGGGCGGTGACCAGGCTTTCCACCTGTGAGCGCCGCCCGCCGTGATCGCGGATGTATGCCTGCACGGCGGTGGCGAGTTCGATGCCGGGCAACCGCGTGGTGAGTGCGAGCAGGCCCTTATCGGCGACGGCCGAACCGAGGTACGTCTTCTGATGGGCCTGATAGGCCAGGGCGATCTGCCGCTCCAAAGGGATGGCGGCAGCCTGCTCGTAGTAGGCGAACATCTCCGGCTTGTAGTTGTTGCGGCGAGCGTTGGCCAGGCTGCTTTGCGCCCAGCGATATTGCTGCTCGCCTTCGGTAGCCGCGTGTTCCCGGCTCTCCTCCTCGGCAGGATGTCGCGTGTCGTAGGCAATCCAGGAGCGCAGCGCGTGCCGTCCGATCTCGGCGGCATCCTCGGGGTGGAGGCGGGAGAGGTAGCGACCGAAGAGGCCCACCGTGCCGTCCGGTTCCTTGAGCTTAACGGCGAAGACGAACCACCATCTGATGATCTGCGGGTCAACGAGGCTGCCATCGGCCCAGCGAGCAGCCGGAATCGCGTCAAGAGGGAACCAGGAGAAGGAGGCGGGTGGGGCGGCCTTTAACCCCTTGATGGCCTCGGCGGTCAGAACGTTCGGGGCCAGGTCGCCGGAAATGTCGTCGCCCAGGGTTTCCAAGGCGGTGAGCAGGGCGGCGCGCACGGGGTCGCGTTTCTCTTGTCTTAACGCGGCCCGCAGCGGGGCGATGGCCACCGGGTCATCCTGGGCGGCGAGCCAGCCCGCCGCGGCGGCCCGAATCTCCCCCTTACCGCTGGCCAATCCCTGTTCGGCCAGGGTGGCTTTAGCCGGATGCCCCGACAGAGCGGCCTGAGCGAGCGGGCGGTTGGTCTTCGAGTCACCCAGCGCGACGGCGGCCACCTTGGGCAGCCCGGCGGCGGGCAGCACAGGGAAGTGTTGCAGCAGGCGCAGCGCCCGGTTCACCTGGTAGGCGTCGCCGGTGAGCCAGTGTTCCAGC
The DNA here is from genome assembly GCA_009780755.1 of Promicromonosporaceae bacterium. GTDB lineage: Bacteria > Actinomycetota > Actinomycetes > Actinomycetales > Cellulomonadaceae > Xylanimonas. The sequence continues at coordinate 19,381 of WQZL01000004.1, forward strand.
ACGTCGGGCCGCTCGGCGAAGTAGGGCCAGGCGGCCTCAGCGCTAATGGATTCGTAGTCGTCGAAAAGGTCGGCGGGGTTGAAGACGAAACCCGCCGGGGTGTTGTTGATGCCGGAACGGGTGGCGGCATCGGCGATCACGCGCAGGTCAGTGTCATCGTCGATGCGCTGGCGCACGATCCCGCGCGGGTAGTTGCTGCGGGTGGCCGCCGCTAGGCGCAGCAGGTGGATCAGGTTTAGGGATGGCGCCGCCTCCGCGATCCAGTAACTGTTGTACTTGCGCAGGAGGTGGCTCGACCTGTCTACCTTTGTGACCTCGCCGTTGGCGACTCGAATCAAGTCTGCTATATCGGCCTGCGTCACAGAGCGGGCGCGCGCCAGGTGCTTTTCTTGCCAGAGGTAGACCTTTTCCCTGGCGGCCTTAGCCTTGGCGATGCTTGCCTCGCATCGAGCAATTTCGGCATCCAGTGCGCGGCGAACCTCGGCGATGACGGCCTCCCCGGCCGTCACGTCGGGAATCGGTTCCCAGGGCGGAAGCACCAGCGGCTCGTCCGGCACCGTGTCGGCAGCGATGGCCTCCCGGCGCTGCGCGGCCTGCTCGACAAGGGCGCCCACCTTGGCTCCGGCGGCCACGGCCTCGGCCAGCAACGCGGCCCCAACTTCATTACGACCCAGCCATTCGACCAGGTCACCAGCCTTGGTGGTGGCCTTGGCCAGCACGGGCGGCAATACCTGGGCGCGCTGTTCGTCGGTCATGGCCGCAAGCGCCCGCAGCGCAACGGGCCGCACGCCCTTGGCGCCGTCGATGGTGAAGGCGGCAACCACCGGAGCCAACGCCTCGCGCACTGCCGTAACCTTCTCGGCGCGTTCGGCCAGGAAAGCGCGAGCTTCGGCATTGAGTTTGCTGGCGACAACCGGGGTGAGATCGATGCCGTGGGCGGCGAGCAGGTCATCCAGGCCGGGCAGCAGGTGCGGCTCCCAGCCACCATGCCACAGTTCGGCCTCCTGGCAGAGCGCGAGGATGGCAACCACGCCCGGCGTCAACCCCCCGAGTTCAGCCTCGCTGGCCTCGGCCGCGATCTGCACCACGAACTCGGCCCGCCATTGCGGTAGCCGCTTAGCGAGCAGATCGTAATCCCGCTTGTTGACGCTGTAAGTACCGGTCACATCGTTGAGCAGCGCCGTTAGCCAAACCGGGGCGCCCTTGACCGTGCGGTTCACATCAAGGGCAACAGCGGCGAGCAGGCGACCAAACCGGGCGAACTGCTCCGGGGAGGCATTCGTGCCGTAAAAGCGGTTGCGGCGGCCCTGCACGCTGCCGGGCTTGACGCCGATCTTACGGAGCGTATCGGCCGCTGTCCCCCGGATCTCGGGGTACCAACCTTTAAGGGTGCCGGGTTCACCCAGCAGCGTGTTTAGCCGCGGATCTTTGGCCTGCTCCAGCTCGTAGACGAGATTTGCCTCGTCACCCGCGTGCACGTAGGCCAGCGCCCGTTCAAATAGTTGCTCGGATTCCGCCTTCAGCGGTTCCAACGCCTCCCGCAAAAGCCCATTCGGCTTATCCCCAGCCAACGCGCCCTTAACCCGCCCCAAAATCGACATAACCCCAATTCTGCCCGACAACCCCCGCCAAACCGTCCAGCCAAACCCGCGACGAACTGCCGAACAGCTGGGCAAAACTCGATTAGGACGTGATAGGTGGGACGATGGTGCTGTGGATGCCGGGACGCTTGCTAAGTTGTTGAGCCGTGAGGGGCGGGCGCTGTTGTCGGCGCTGCCGCCTTATGACGAGAAGCAGGCGATGGTGCTGGCCGAGGGGCTGCGCAAACGCGGGGTTGACCCTGATCTGGCCGCCGCCGCGCTCACCCAGACGAGGCTGCGGGCCAAGGCCGCCGCGAAGTTGGGACCGTTCGCGGATGGGATGTACTTCACGCCTGACGGGTTGGAACAAGCCACGCGGCTTACCGTCGCGGCCTTGCACGCCCGCAGGTACGTCGCCGCCGGAGTCACCCGCGTAGCCGATCTGACCTGCGGCATCGGCGCCGATTCGCTGGCCTTTGCCGGGGTGGGTCTGGAGGTGCTGGCCACCGACATCGACCTGGTGACGGCAATGATCGCCAAGGTGAACCTGCGGCCCTTCCCAGAGGCCGAGGTGCGGCATCTCGACGGACTTTCCCTCGATCTGGCCGTCGAGAGGGTGGACGGCATCTACGCCGACCCAGCCCGCCGAAAAGGCGGCAAGCGCATCTTCGACCCGGCCGCCTATGCCCCGCCGCTCGATGCCGTCTGGGCGCTGCGTTCTCAGGCATCGGCGGTGGGCATAAAGGTGGGGCCAGGCGTCCCACATCAGGGACTCCCCGAGGATGCCGAGGTGCAGTGGGTGTCCGTGGATGGCGATGTGGTGGAGGCGGGCCTGTGGTTCGGGCCGCTCGCTCTCGACGGGCCGGGCCGAAGCGCACTACTGCTGCGCGAACACGAGGGCCGCACTCTCAGCCGAGAGCTGCGGGCTGCCCCGCCTTCGGTGGTTGAGCCTGCCGAAATCGCCGACGCCGGCACTTCCTTGGTTTCGACACGGGCCGCAAGCGACCCTACTCAACCAACCGATCCTGGGCGGTTGAGTAGAGAGCGCAGCGATCGTGTCGAAACCACCACCACCGATGGAGGTGTCGGCGAATACGTTTATGAGCCGGATGGGGCGGTGATTCGAGCGGGACTGGTGGCCGAGGCCGCCGCCGAACTGGGCGGGTGCCTGCTCAATCCGACCATCGCCTACATAACCACCGACTCCCCTGCTCCGGCCATATCCGTCGATCCGGCGTTGGGTCAGGCACCCATCGCCACCGGCTACCGAGTGCTGGACACCATGCCGTTCGGCGTCAAGCGACTCAAGGCGTATCTGCGGGAGCGCGACGTGGGCCGGGTCACCATCAAGAAGCGGGGCACAGCCGTCACCCCCGAGACGCTGCGCCCCCAATTGTCCCTACGCGGCAACAACGAGGCCACCATCATCCTCACCCGCATCGGCCCCGCCCAAAGCATCCTGATCGTCGAACCGTTATCGCAACAACCCGCGTGACCAAACGCGGCGGGTGCGGGGCTGCCTGGGTGGCGAACACAACTGCGTTGCACCCCTAGAACTTGTTGCGGGTGTTGGTTTGGATGATTAGTCCGCTGATGGTGGTTATGGTTAGGGTGGCGAAGGCGATGTATATCCAGGGTTGGGTGGCTGCGGTTTTGGTTATCGGGCCTTCTAGGGCGATGCGTGGGTTGGGGTTGTTTAGGAGTATTGGGGCGGCGGTGAAGGCTATGAGGTTGGTGTTGATTGTGCCGTTTTGTTGTGATTCGGGGAGGAGTCCGGCGAATTGGTTGAGGCGGGTTTGGGTGTCGGTGGAATTGGTTTCTGCGTTTTGGTGGAAGGTGGTGAGGCGTTCGTGAAGGTTGTTGATTTCGGTTTGTTCAGCGGTTTGGGTGGTTTCGCGTAGGGTGCGGAGGTAGTCGGTGTAGGTGTGTCTTACGTCTTGGAGCAGGGTGATGTTTTCTAGGAACTGTAGGTTGGCTTCGGTATTGATTGCGGCTAGGCCGGCGGTTTCGTATGTTGCGACTTGCGCGGCGATTGCTTCGGTGATTTCTTGGGTGAGGAATCGGGCTGGGTCGAATGCTTCGAAGTGGTTGGTCATGGTAGCTGGCGCGGTCAGAAGGGTTTCGGGCTGGGTTGGTGATATGGGGAGCGGGCAGTTTTGCCCTGTTGGTGTGTTGTTGGTGTTGTTTGGGTCGCAGCGGTCAGGGCGGGTGGGGTTGGGGTTGGCTACCTGGTCAGGTGGGGTTTGTGGGGCAAGGGGGCGTAGGTGAGGTATTTGGATGTGGGTGGGCGGATCGGGTTGGTTTAAACGATCAGGTGCTACTAGGTCGAGTTCTAAGTTTTCGATGAGATCATCGATATCTGTCGCGTCTATTGGTGTGAGCGCGTCGGGTATGTTTATTGGGCGTTGGTCTTCTAGTCGTTCTGGGTCGAATAGGTCTTCTAGGTTGTCCCAGGCGCTTTGCGGGGGTACGGGTGGTATTTCTAGTTCTAGTCCCCCGAAAGGAGTGACTATTTTAATGGCCAGGTAGCTGATGCCGAACCAGTCGAGTACCCACTCTTCTAATGCCTCGAGGTATGCCTGGTGACCGTCTGCGGGTACGGGTTCGGGGCGGGTATCGAACATGTTTGCCACGTCTGTGAGGAATGTTTCAAACCACCAGGGCAGGTCCGCGGCTTCGATGAGGGCCAGGTCGGCTTGAAGGTCTACTGCCTCGCCGTGGAATTCTTCTAGGTCCTCGAACCAGCTGGCTACCTCGCCTGCTGCGGTATTTATGGCAGCGATGTGGTTGTTTAGGCGTTCTACCTCGTCGTCGTGTAGGTCGAGTAGTGCCTTGCGGAACTCTTCGGTGCCGTTAGAAAAGCCGATTACTTCGTCCCAGAAATCTTCCCAGTTGGTTTCGCGGTCTACGGCTGCGGCATACCAGGTGGCAAGCGCGGTGTGGTCGGCGTTGATGTTTGCCCAGCTGGCGGCGAGAGCGGTGTTCCAGTCGTCTAGCCCTCCGTGCCAGGTATCGAGCAGCCCGCGAAGGGCATGAATTGCGGTTGAGTAGGTGGCCACTTGACCGGAGTAGTTTTCGATGAGTTCTGCCCAATCCTCTAGGTTGTCTACCCAGGTTTGTGCCCCGGTGTTGAATCCGGTCATTAGTGCGACCACGGCTGCGGCGGTGAGCGCATGAGCGCTGCTGGCTTCGTGGTACGCGCCTAGGTATAAATCAGCGATTCGGTCTGCGTATGTTCGTAGTAGCTCAACCTGAGTAGTTACATCCACCGGTACTGTTTCGAGCGGATTGTCTGGTAGGTGGTCTAGTTGCAGGGCAGCGGCGAAAGCGTCTAGGAATAGGTAAGCCAGCGCGGCCTGAGTGGCTAAATCGTTTGCGAATATCTGTTCTATCTGGTCTTGCCCGTCATGTAACGCAGCCAGTACGGAGTGAATGTACATATCGGCCAGGGTGGTGTTGATCGCGATTTGCAGGGCCAGCAGTTGTGCATAAACCTCAATGTAGCGTGCTTCTGGTAAGTGGGGGTTTACGCGGAAGTCAAGTGTTGTGCGTTGCGGGTAGCGGTTATCGAGGGTGAGGATTCGGTAGGAGAAGTCAGCCGGGAAGGTCAAGGTGGCTGCGTATAGGCCGGTATCCATGCCGGTTTGGGCCATAGCTGGTGAAACTAGACGGTAGTCATCACCAAGGATGTTGGCGATGATATGCGCGGCGTAGTTCCGGTTCCCGTGGGGAGTGTCCGCGCCGGTGTCTTGGTTAATGACCGCGATCAAGTGCGCATCTGTTATGCCAGGAGGGGTCACGGCTTGGGCGCTACTTGTGACCCCGAGGTGTAGCCCGATCATGAATAGGGTGAGTATGGCTGCGGCTATGGCTGGGAGCCAGCGTTTGTGTACTCTCATTGCGGGAGACCGGTTTCTATCTGGGGGCAGTGGGGAAGTTTGATTTTGCGTAGGGTGCCGCGTTTGAGCCAGAACCCGGCGTTGATTTGAGGGCGGTAGCCTTGCATCAGGCCGAGGTTTACCAGGGAAGATACATCTTCTGGTTTACCAAGAACGATTGCGGATTGTGGTTGCTTGAACAGGGTGCCAGGTCCGGTGTAGGTTGACATGGCACCGTTGGAGGTTCCGATTATGGCTATGCCGTTTTCTACTGCGAGGTTAAGCAGGGGAATCACGCGGGCTTCGACGGCGGCGGTGTATCGGGCGAAGGCGTCTACGTCGTCGATGAGGACTAGCGTGGGCGGGGTAGTTTCTGCGAATGCTCGCCCGACCAACCCGGCGGCCTCGCGCTGGGCGGCTAGTTCTTTGGCTCGGGCTTCTAGGGCGTTAAGGAAGGTTTCTGCGGTAGCGGGCGAGGCCAGGTATGGCACCTGGTCGCTGTGGCCCCAGGCGGCCAGGTCTCCAGATGGGGCGTCCGAGATGAACAACGTGCCTGGGTTGTATTGATGTTGAGCGAGCAGGAGGCGCAGTAGGTTGGTTTTCCCGCTGGCCGCGCTGCCGGCAATCAGGTGGAATCCGATGGTTAGGTCTAGGGCCAGTGGTTCGGTGGTTTCCAGGTCGAAGCCAACTACGCTATTGCGGGATTCTGGCTGGAAGTGTTCGGCAAGGTCAGTGATAGTCACGATCTCGGGCAATACCCGTACCCCTTGGGCCACCGGGGCGGTGCAGCCATCAGCGATGCCGCGTACCAGGGCTTGTACTCTTTCTTGGTAATCCAGGTCAAACCCGTTATGGGGCACGGGCAGATAAATCTGAGCCACGTGTACATCGTCTAGCCGGATCAGCACCCGTCCTTGAATCTCGGGTAGTGCATAGGGGGAACGCCCGATGAGAGCCATCGCGTCACTGCTATCGGTCAGGAAGTGAACGATCTTGCGCTTGAAGTTAGAAG